>NZ_JBEUPA010000140.1:22068-23398 GCF_040492065.1 Actinomadura sp. NPDC000929
GGGGCTCCCGCCTGCGGCTTTTCGCGAGGTTCCCCCGGCGCGCCGCGCCGTTTCGCGGGGAACGGGACCGAGACGTGATGCGAATCGGCCACGAAACGGCAAAGGAATGGATAGTCTCCCACCGATCACTTTTGGTTGTGTAAGGAATCTGGGAGCACACGCCACATGAGCGCTGCCAACCGGGCACAGGTCATCACACGGTGGGGGGCCATCGCCTTCATGGCGGCCGCGGTCCTGACCGCCACCGCCGGTGGCTTCGCCCAGTCCTATGCCGGTCTCTACCACTGGGCCCTGGAGCACGGCCTGCGGGGATGGAAGGCCGAGTCCTTCCCCCTGCTGGTCGACCTGTTCATCATCGTCGGTGAACTCGGGCTGTTCCTGCTGGCCATCGACGCCTTCGTCATCAAGCGCCGGGCCCTGATGAGCTGGCTCGACTTCTGCCTGCCGCTGACCATCGCCCTCGCCGGGTGGACGGCCAGCCTCATCTTCAACGTCGGCCATGTCGGCCACAAGACCTTCTCCTTCCAGGCGACGGCCGCGGTCCCGCCGATCGTGTCGATGCTCGGCCTGTTCGTCCTGCTGCGGACGCTGCACCGGTACGTGTCGCAGAGGACCGAGGAGGAGGAGGCCAAGCAGCCCGAGCCGCAGACGCGCGCGATCGCCGGGCCGGTCACGCTGAACCAGATCACCCTGATGCCGCTGCGCAACACCGGCCCGTTCGCGCAGATCCAGGTGCCCGGGTACTCCGGCAAGGCGATCGAGTCCGGGACCGCGGGCAGGGCCGAGGCCACGGGCGCGCCCGCGGGCGAGGCCGCTCCGGCCCCGGCCGCACCGGCCGCCTCCGCTCCGGCCGCGGCACCCGCCGCGACCGAGGCGCCCGCGCCCGCGCCGGTCCCCGAGCCGGAGCCGGAGCCGGAGCTGGCCGTGGTCAGCGCCGCGTCGCGCGGCAGCCTCAACGGCCGCAGCTCCTACGGCACCGTCACCGAGGAGGAGGCGCCCGTCGGGCCCGCGCCGGAGAACCTGCGGTCCCTCGTCATCGACATCCTCGAACGCCGCCACGGCGACGTCGCCGCGACGCTCGCCGAGGTCAGGGCCGAGGGCTACCGCTGCGACGAGGCCGAGATCCAGCGGATCAGCGACAACCACTGGTTCCCGTACGCGGTGTACCGGCTGCTGGCCAAGCACCACGGCGACGGCGAGCTGGTCGCCCAGGAGCTGAAGGCCCAGGGCATCGTCTACGACCAGGTGACGCTGGACGCGCTCGTCCAGTCCTGGCGCGTCTGACCCCGCGCTCTTTCCGCGCGTTCCGGACCGGCCGCCCGCCACCGCG
>NZ_JBEUPA010000141.1:0-23189 GCF_040492065.1 Actinomadura sp. NPDC000929
CCACCAGATACGACAAGCTCTCCGTCCGCTACCAGGCAACCCTCGAGATCACCGCCATCAACGAATGGCTCCACCTACTTCGAAACACGGCCTAGCCGCGCATGCGGCCGCCTCGCCGGGCGAGGCGGCCGCACGCGGCGGTCGTCAGCGGGGCGCCTTGATGGGGGCCTTGCGGCCCCAGCCGCTGTAGGAGCCGCGCTGCATCTGGTTGCGGCCGTCCTCGGGTCCGGCGCGCACCCAGAACTTCACGGGGCGGAAGCCGGCGTCGAGCCTGACGGCGAACGCGATCTGCTGCGCGCCGGTCGCCTGCGACATCTGCGCGTACAGGGGGCCGACGCCGGGCGCCTGCGCCAGCTTCGCGGCGGGCGCCTCGCCCTCGTAGACCGCTCCAGACTTGCTGAGCTTCGTCGCCGCCCGCAGCAGCGCGGTCAGGTTCGCGACGGACCCGCCCTGGCGCACCCGGTCGCCGGCGGCCGGGTAGCCGTGGCCTCCGAGCGGCGACTGCCGCCACTTCTTCCCGGCGCGGACGTACAGCCGGTCCTGGACGATGACGGCCCTGACCGGCTTGCGGGCCGAGCCCGTCCCCGCCAGCGTCAGGGTGTAGGACGGGGCGCCGCCCTGGACCAGCCCGATCGTGCCCTGGCCGGTGACCGGGAAGCCGCAGCAGCCGGTCTGTCGGTAGCTGAACGCGGCGCCGGGCGTCTGGGCGACGGCCTGGTCGATGCGGGCGATGAGCGGCCCGGGGTCGACGCCGCCGACCGGCAGCGTCGGCTGCGGGCTGCTGCTCTGCGCGGGCGTCGGCTGGGGCGGCTGCTTCTCGCCGCCGAGCGAGGTGCCGCCCTTGAGCAGGACCACGGCGCCCGCCCCCGCGGCGACGAGCACGACGGCGACGGCGGCGACCACCCAGCGCGTCCGGGAACGGCCCCCGCTCTTCGGGCCGGCGGTGACCGGGGTGCGGCCGCTGCCGCGGGACGGCTTCGGCTTGGGCGGCTCGGGCTGCTGCGCGGCCCGCGCGGCGAGCTCGGTGAGGCGGCCGCGGCCCTGCGCCTCCCAGGACGGCCCGTAGGCGGAGACGGCGGCGTCCTCCAGCGCGCCGAGGAAGTCGGCGGCGGACTTCGGCCGCTTCTCCGGCTCCTTGGCAAGGCCCTGGTGGATCAGGTCGCGCAGCGGCCCGGGGACCTCCTCGGCGGGGATCGGCGCCTCGCGGTGCTGCCGCGCCATGTTGCGGCCCGCGTACGGGGGCCGCCCGGTGAGGCACTCGTAGAAGATCGCGGTGGCGGCGTACAGGTCGGTGGCGACGGTCGCGGGCGCGCCGTCCCACAGTTCGGGCGCCGCGTACTGCGGGCCGTGCTGCGCCTCGGTGCCCGCGGCCGCCGTCGCGAAGTCGGTGAGGCGGGCGTTGCCCTCGGCGTCGACCATGATGTTCGCCGGGCGCATCGAGCCGTGGACGAGATCATGGTCGTGCGCGGCCGCGAGGCCGAGGAGCGTGCCGCCCAGCATCGACAGGGCGGCGAGGGGGCCGCACGGGCCCTGCGCGGCGAGCATCCGCCGCAGGCTCACGCCCTCGACGTGCTGCGTCACGATCGCGGCGCCGTCGGCGGTCTCCACGAAGTCGTAGAGGTCGACCACGTTGGGGTCTTCGAGCTGGGACAGGCCCCGGGCCGCCACGCGGTAGCGCGCGAGAAACGCCTCGTCGGCGCCGAGCGCCGGGTCGAGGTATCTGATCGCGACTCGCGTGCCGGTCATGTCGTCGACCGCCAGCACCACCCGGCCCGAGGCTCCGCCGCCCAGTTCGCGTTCGTGGGTGAAACCCGGGACCGTCCAGCCGTTGACCACGGTGAAAGCCATCCCTCCGATGTCGTACTTGGTGGAATATCGGCCCGTACGCCACCGGGTCAAGGCAAGTCGCCGAACTGCAACTGAGAGACTGCAACCGTGACTGACTTCGATCGCTCCCGGCAGTTGTTCGACCGTTCCGCCGCCGTTGTCCCAGGTGGCGTCAACTCCCCGGTGCGGGCCTTCGGTGCCGTTGGCGGAACGCCCCGTTTCATGGCGTCCGGGCGTGGTCCGTACCTTACCGACGCTGACGGCAATACCTATGTCGATCTGGTGTGTTCGTGGGGACCGATGATCCTCGGGCACGCGCATCCGGCCGTCGTCGAGGCCGTTCGGGACGCGGCCGGGCGCGGAACGTCCTACGGCGCGCCCACCGAGGGCGAGGTGGAACTCGCCGAGGAGATCGTGTCCCGCACGCCGGCGGCGAAGGTCCGGCTGGTCAACTCCGGGACCGAGGCGACGATGTCGGCGATCCGGCTGGCCCGCGGGTTCACCGGCCGCACCAAGATCGTGAAGTTCGCGGGCTGCTACCACGGGCACGTGGACTCGCTGCTCGCGGCGGCGGGGTCCGGCGTCGCCACCTTCGGGCTCCCCGACACGCCGGGCGTGACCGGCGCGACCACGGCCGACACGCTGATCCTCCCCTACAACGACGTGACCGCCGTGGAGACGGCCTTTCACGACCACGGCACCGACATCGCCTGCGTGATCACCGAGGCGGTGCCGTGCAACATGGGCGTCGTCCCGCCGCTGGCCGGGTTCAACGCGCTGCTCAAGCGGCTGTGCGAGCGCCACGGCGCGCTCCTGGTGATCGACGAGGTGCTCACCGGGTTCCGGGCGTCGCGGTCCGGCTGGTTCGGGATCGAGGGCGTGGCCGGCGACCTGGTGACGTTCGGCAAGGTGATGGGCGGCGGGCTGCCCGCCGCGGCGTTCGGCGGCCGCGCCGACGTCATGGACCATCTCGCCCCCGCCGGGCCCGTCTACCAGGCCGGGACCCTGTCGGGGAACCCGCTCGCCACGGCCGCCGGGCTCGCCACGCTGCGCGGCGCCACCGACGAGGTGTACGCCGCGATCGACCGCTCGGCGGAGATCGTCTCGAAGGCCGCGTCCGAGGCGCTGGAGCGCGAGGGCGTCCCGCACTCGCTGCAGAACGCGGGCAACCTCTTCTCGATCTTCTTCACCGAGGGCGCGGTGGGCGACTTCGCCGCCGCGCAGCGGCAGGACCCGAAGGCGTACGCGGCCTTCTTCCACGCCGCCCTGGAGCGCGGGGTGTACCTGCCGCCTTCGGCGTACGAGGTGTGGTTCCTGTCGGCCGCGCACGACGACGAGGCTCTGGGACGCGTCCTGGAGGCCCTCCCGCACGCCGCCCGCGCCGCCGCCCGCGCGGCGGCGTCCTGAGGACGGGGTCCTAGAACGGCAGGCGGCGGAAAGCCCTCAAGGCGTTGACGACCGATTCGGGGCGCGGTGCGTGCAGGGGTGCGCGCACCGCCGGGTCGTCGATCAGCCCCTCGTCGGCCAGGCACGCCTTGAGGACGGCCGGGGACGGCTCGCCGAAAAGCGCCTCCGCCATCGGCAGCAAGGCGTTGTGGAAGGTCAGCCCCCGCGCCCCGTTCCCCTCCCGTACCGCCCGCGCCATCGCGGCGTAGGCGGACGGGGCGAGGCACGCGCACGCGGCGACGCCGCCCGCCGCGCCGAGCTGGAGCATGGGGTAGATGAAGGCGTCGTCTCCGGACAGGATCGCCTTGCCGGGATTGGCCGCCAGTACGGCGAGGGTGTCCTGGTCGATCGCGCCCGCGCAGTGCTTCATGCCGGCGACGCAGTCGAGCGCGAGGATCTCCAGGAGGGCGTCGGCCGACAGGGGCCTCGCCGTCCGGTACGGCACGTTGTACGGGATCAGCGGGACGTCCACGGCCGCGCCGACGGCGGCGAAGTGGTCGATGACGCCCTCCTCCGACGGCCGCAGGTAGTACGGGACGACGACGAGCAGCGCGTCGGCGAGCGGGGCGCGCTCGCGGGCCTGGCGGATCGAGTCCTCGGTGCCCATGGTCCCGGCGCCCACCGTCAGCGGCGTCCCGTGCTCGATCGAGACGCCCCGGCACACCTCCAGCACCGTCCGCTGCTCGGCGGCGGTCAGCAGCGCGGCCTCGCCGGTGGTGCCGAGCGCGACGAGGCCGTCCGCGCCGTTCTCCAGGCAGTGGCGGGCGAGGCGTTCGAGGGACTTGGCGTCCACCTCGCCGGAGCCGGTGAACGGCGTGACGAGCGGCGCGTGGATTCCGTGCATGGATCTCACCTCGTTCAGGCGGCCGGCGCGTTGGGCGCGGGCGGTGCGGACGGCGCGGGCGGTGCGGACGGCGCCGGCAGGCTGCGGGCGCGGGACCGCGGCCGGACGCTGCCGGCGGCGACCCCCGCGATGATCAGAGCGGCGCCGGCGAGCCGGACCGCGTCCACGTGCTCGCCCAGCAGCAGGGCCGCCGAGACGAGCCCGAACGGCGGGACGAGCAGCGAGTACATGGCGACCGTGCCGGCCTCGTACCGGCGGATCAGCCAGGCCCATCCGCCGAAGCAGAACAGCGTCGCGACGTAGGCGATGAACGCCAGCGAGCCCACCCCGGCGACCGAGAGGTCGCGCGCCGCCTCCGGCACGGCCCCGGGCCCTTCGAAGACCAGCGACAGGGCGAGCAGGGGGAGCGGCGGCACCAGCGACATCCACACCATGAACGCGAACGGGTCGACCGGCTTCTCGGTGGACTGGTTCATCCGCCGCATGGCGACGTTCGCCAGCCCCCAGCCGGCCGCGCCGCCGAGGCAGACCAGGAACGCCCCCAGCGGGCTCCCGCCCTCGCCCTGCGCGACGCCGAGCACGGTGATCCCGGCGAACGCCACGACCATCCCCGCGACCTGCCGGCCCCCGACGCGCTCGCCCAGCAGCAGGCCCGCGAACAGGGCGGTGAAGACGGCCTGCACCTGGAGCACGACCGACGCCAGGCCGGCCGGCATGCCCATGCTCATGCCGATGAACAGAAGGCCGAACTGCCCCACGCCGAGCGGGACGCCGACCAGGACGAACCAGCGCGCGGCGACCGGCGGGCGGCGGACGAGGAAGACCGCGGGCACCGCCGCGGCCGTGAACCGCAGGGCGGCCATCAGCAGGGGCGGGAAGTCGTCCAGGGCCACCTTGATGGGCACGAAGTTGAAGCCCCACAGCGCGGCGATCAGCGTGGCCAGCAGGACGTGGCGCGATCTCATCCCTCGATCGTGAGGAAACACTTGATTTAGGACAAGCGAGAACTTCTTGACACCTCGTTTTAGTATTGCTTCATGCTTGATCTGGAACGGCTGCGCGCCCTGCACTCGGTCGCGACGTACGGGTCGGTCAGCGCCGCCGCGGACGTCCTGCACGTCACCACGTCCGCCGTGTCCCAGCAGCTCGCGAAGCTGGAGCGCGAGACCGGGCAGAAGCTGCTGGAGCGCAACGGCCGCGGCGTCCGCCTCACCGACGCCGCCGAGCTGCTCGTCGCGCACGCCGAACGGATCCTGTCGCTCGTCGAGCAGGCGCAGGCCGACCTGGAGGCGCACCGCGGCTCCGTCGTCGGCCAGCTCACCGTCGCCTCGTTCCCGACCGCGATCCGCGGGCTGATGCCCGTCGCGCTGCGCGCCCTGCGCGCCGACCACCCCGATCTGCGCGTCCTGCTGCGCGAGGAGGACCCCATGCGCAGCATGCCGCTCGTCCTGCGCGGCGACTTCGACATGGCCGTCGTCCAGGACTGGAACAACGAGCCGCTCCCGATCCCCGAGGGCCTGTGCAAGGGCGTCATCTGCGACGACGTCGCGGACGTGGCGCTGCCCGCGGGCCACGAGCTGGCCGGGCGCGACACGATCGACCTCAAGGAGCTCGCCGGGGACCCGTGGATCAGCTCCTCGCCCGACAGCATCTGCTGCGACTGGCTCCTGCGCACGCTGCGCGCCGTGGACAGCGAACCCCGGATCGACCACCAGGCCTACGAGTTCGCCACCCAGCTGTCCCTGGTCGCCGCCGGGCTCGGCAACGTCATCCTGCCCCGCCTCGGCCGCTGCGACGTCCCGCCGGGCGTCGCGATCGTCCCGCTCTCGGCCCCCCTGTCGCGCCGCGTCTACGCCGTCTGGCGCGAGGAGGCGGCCCGCCGGCCCGCGATCCGCGCCGCCGTGACCGCCCTGCGCGCCGTCGTGCCGGCCGGTTGCGGGGAGGAGGCGTCAGCGCGGGTAATCTGACGACGCCATGACTGACACGACGATCGTTCACCTCCTGCGGCACGGCGAGGTGCACAACCCCGAGGGCGTCCTCTACGGGCGGCTGCCCGGTTACCGCCTCAGCGAGGACGGCGTCCTCATGGCGAAGGCCGCCTCCCGGTGGTTCGCCGACAGGGACGTGACCGCGCTGTTCTCCTCGCCGATGCAGCGTGCGCTGGAGACGGCCGCGCCGCTCGCCGACGCGCTCGGCCTGCCCGTCACGGTGGACGACCGCCTGATCGAGGCCGGCAACCACTTCGAGGGGCTCACGTTCGGGGTGGGGACCGGCTCGCTGCGCCGCCCCGAGCACTGGCGCCACCTCGTCAACCCGTTCCGCCCGTCCTGGGGCGAGCCGTACAAGCTGCTCGCCGCCCGGATGCGCGCCGCCGTCATCCGGGCCCGGGAGGCGGCGCGCGGCCACGAGGCCGTCTGCGTCAGCCACCAGCTGCCGATCTGGATCCTGCGGCTGTCGGCCGAGCGCCGCCGGCTCTGGCACCACCCGGCCCGCCGGGAGTGCTCGCTCGCCAGCCTCACCAGCCTCACGTTCGAGGGCAGCCGGCTCGTGGAGGTCGCCTACTCCGAGCCCGCCGCCGGGATCGCGAAGGGCCCCAGTGTCGCGGGCGCCTGACCGCACCGCTAAGTTCGTACTACATCCTGTAGTACTCCACGTCTTGTACTGAACGCCTTGTAGTACCACCGAGGAGGGGCACGTGAACCCCCGCCGCATCTCGCCCTCGCGCGCTCCCTTCCGCGCGGGCGCCGCCGTCGCGCTCTGCGGCCTGCTCGCGGGCTGCGCCGGCACCGGCGCCGCGGACGGCGGCCCCGACGGCGGCGACAACCGCTTCATCTCGGGCGACGGCAACGTGACCGAGTACCAGGCGGCGCAGCGCAAGAGCCTCGCGAGCGTCACCGGGGAACGGCTCGACGGCGGATCCTTCAGGCTGGCCGACCTCAGGGGCAAGGTCGTCGTCGTCAACTTCTGGGCGTCGTGGTGCGCGCCCTGCCGGGGCGAGGCGCCGTCCCTCCAGCACGTCTACGACGGGAAGAAGGCGCAGGGCGTGGAGTTCCTCGGCGTCAACTTCAAGGACTCCAAGCCCAACGCGCAGGCGTTCGAGCGCAAGTTCAAGGTCACCTACCCGAGCCTCTTCGACGCCGACGGCCGCGTCACGCTCGCGTTCCGCGAGGTCCCGCCGAGCGCGATCCCGAGCACCCTCGTCCTGGACCGGCAGGGCCGCGTCGCCGCGCGCATCATCGGCGCGACCACGTTCACCAAGCTGGACCCCCTGGTCGGCAAGGTCCTCGCGGAGAAGTGAGCTCCCTGGACGAGACGGTCGTGAGCGGGTCGTTGGTGGCGGCGGCGCCGCTGGCGGCCCTCGCCGGGCTCGTCTCGTTCGCCTCCCCGTGCGTCCTGCCGCTGGTCCCGGGCTACCTGTCGTACGTGACGGGCATGACCGGCGCCGACCTCGCCGAGCAGCGGCGGGGGCGGCTCCTCGCCGGGGTCCTGCTGTTCGTCGCCGGGTTCAGCGTCGTCTTCGTCAGCTACGGCGCGGTCTTCGGCGGGCTCGGACGGTGGCTGCTGGAGTACCAGGACACGATCACCCGCGTCCTCGGCGTCATCACGATCGTGTTCGGCCTGGCGTTCATGGGCTTCGTCCCCGGGCTCCAGCGGACGGTGAAGTCGGGGCGCCTCCCGGCGGCCGGGCTCGCCGGGGCGCCGCTGCTCGGCGTCCTGTTCGGGCTGGGCTGGACGCCGTGCATCGGCCCGACGCTCGGCGCGGTGCAGGGCCTGGCGATCACCGAGGCCAGCGCCGGGCGCGGGGCGCTGCTGTCGCTGGCGTACTGCGCGGGCCTCGGCCTGCCGTTCGTGGCCACCGCGATCGCCTACCGTAGGGCGCTCGGCGCGTTCGGCGCCGTGAAGCGCCACTACCCCCTGGTCATGCGGATCGGCGGGGGGATGCTCGTCCTCATCGGGGTGCTGCTCGTGAGCGGCCTGTGGGGTGACCTGACCATCGAGCTGAGGTCGTGGATCAGCGGCTTCGAACCGGTGATTTGAGATGACTGACACCAACACGGACCACGCCGGCGCCGGCCCCGCCGAGGACCAGGCCGCCGAGGACGCCGGCACCGACGCGCCCGCCGCGCGGCAGGCCCCGCAGGAGGTGCCGCGCCCCTCCGGCATCGGCCCGTTCGGCTGGCTGCGGTGGGGCTGGCGGCAGCTCACCACCATGCGGACCGCGCTGATCCTGCTGTTCCTGGTGGCGCTCGGCGCGGTGCCGGGCTCGATCCTGCCGCAGCGGGGCCAGGCGCCCGAGAAGGTCGCCGCCTACCTGGAGAAGCACGAGAGCCTCGGGCCGTGGCTCGACAGGTTCTCCATGTTCGACGTGTTCGCGGCCCCCTGGTTCGCGGCCATCTACATCCTGCTGTTCGTCTCGCTCGCCGGCTGCGTCGTGCCGCGCGCCGTCAAGCACTACCGGTCGATGCGGGCGCGCCCGCCGGCGGCCCCACGGAACCTGGCGAGGCTGCCGCAGTCGGCGACGTACGAGACCGACGCCTCCCCGGAGGACGTCCTCGCCGAGGCCCGCACGGCGCTGCGCTCCCGCCGCTTCCGCGTGGACGTGTCCGACGGCGCCGCGGCCGCCGAGAAGGGCTACCTGGGCGAGACGGGCAACCTGCTCTTCCACCTCGCGCTGCTGGCGCTGCTGTTCGCGCTCGGCCTCGGCAACCTGTTCGGCTACCGCGGCAACGTCCTGCTGACCGAGGGCAAGACGTTCGCCAACTCGCTCGGTCTCTACGACCAGTTCCAGCCCGGACGCGCGTTCAGCGGCGGCGAGCTCGCCCCGTTCACGATCACGCTGGACGACTTCAAGGCGGAGTACGAGGCCAAGGGCGCCAAGCGGGGCCAGGCCACGTCGTTCAACGCCAAGATCCGCTACCGGTCGAGTCCGGACGCCCCGAACAAGCCCTACGACCTCCAGATCAACCATCCGCTCAAGGTCGGCGGCGCGAAGGTGTACCTGCTCGGCCACGGGTACGCGCCGGTGTTCACCGTCCGGGACGCCAAGGGGAACGTCGCCTTCCAGGACTCGGTGCCGTTCCTGGAGATGGAGCCGCGGAACCTGACGTCCGAGGGCGTCGTCAAGGTCCCCGACGCCGAGCCCGACCAGCTCGCCTTCTACGCCATCCTGTGGCCGACCGCGGTGGCGAGCGAGGACGGCCGGCAGATCGTCTCGGCGTTCCCGGCGCCGCTGCGCCCGGTCGTCACGATCACCGCCTTCAAGGGCGACCTCGGCCTGGACTCCGGCAGCCCGCAGTCGGTCTACAAGCTGGAGGGCATCGGCCGGACGATCCAGCCGATCAAGGGCGGCCAGAAGCTGCTGGAGCCCGGGGAGTCCTTCAAGCTGCCCGGCGACGCCGGCACGGTCACCTTCGACGGGCTCAGGGAGTGGACGAGCCTGTCGGTCAACCGCGACCCCGGCCGCATCCCCGCGCTGATCGCCGCCATCCTCGCCGTGCTCGGCGTGGCGACCTCGTTCATGGTCCGCAGGCGCAGGGTGTGGGTCCGTGCGAGCGCCGGAGAGGGCGGGCGTACGGTGGTGGAGGTCGGCGGTCTCACGCTGGGGAACCCGACCTCGGAGTTCGACGACATCGTGGCCGCCCTGCGCGGTCCGCAGGACGGGCCCGCATCCGAGCCCGGCGAGACCCCCGCCGCCGACGGCCCCTCGGGTGCGGCGAACGAACCGAAGGAGTGACGAGGTGAGCAACGCCGACCTCGCGAACCTGAGCGACAAGCTCATGCTGACCACCGTGGTGATGTACATCATCGCGCTGGTCGCCTACGCCGCCGACATGGGCTTCGGCCGCCGCCGCGCGGTCGCGGCCGTCCCGGCGAAGAGCGGGGCGAAGGTGCTCGTGGGCGCCGCCGGTGCCGAGGACGACGCCTCGGGAACGGGCGCCGCCCCGGACACGGCCGCCGCCTCGGCGGACGAGGGGGCCGAGCGTTCCCGGGTCGACTGGATCCGGCTCGCCGTCCTGCTGAACGTGCTCGGCTGGGGCGCGCAGCTCGGCGTCCTCGTGACCCGCGGGCTCGCGGCGAACCGCTGGCCGTGGGGGAACATGTACGAGTTCCTCACCGCCATCTCGTTCGCGGCCGTCACCGCGTTCATGGTCGTGATGTTCCGCTACAAGGCGCGGTTCCTCGGCGCGTTCGTCATGGCCGCCGCGGTCGTCGCCCTCGGCGTCGCCAACATCTGGCTGTACGACTCGGTGGGGCCGGTCAGCCCGGCGCTGAACTCCTACTGGATCGCCATCCACGTGACCGCCGCGATCATCGCGACCGGCGCGTTCACCGTCGCGGGCGCCGCGACGATCCTGTACCTGCTGAAGGAGCGGGCCGAGTCGCGCGGCGGGGCCGCGGCGGGCGGCGTGCTGTCGCGCATCCCGTCGGTGGAGGCCCTGGACCGCCTCTCGATGCGGGTCACGATGTTCGCGTTCCCGATCTGGACCGCCGCGATCATCATGGGCGCCATCTGGGCCGACCAGGCGTGGGGCCGCTACTGGGGCTGGGACCCCAAGGAGATCTGGTCCTTCGTCACCTGGATCATCTACGCGGCCTACCTGCACGCCCGCGCCACCGCCGGCTGGAAGGGCCGCAAGGCCGCGATCCTGTCACTGGTCGCGTTCGCCGCGCTGCTGTTCAACTTCTTCGGCGTGAACTACATGTTCTCCGGCCTGCACTCCTACGCCTGACGCCCGGCGGAGCGCCGCGGCCGCGCAACTCCACGGGATGACGGAGAGTCGGGTTCCGGCTTACCCTTCCTCAGGGACCCGGTCCGGCGGCGGTCGCCGCCCGATACCCCCGCGGGTCCGGCTGACAGAGGAGCCCGATGCGCTTCAAAGGCGTCCACCGCAAGCCCCGGGAGACGTTCCGCGGCGGACGGTTCCGCGCGGACGCGGCCGGCGACGAGGTCCCCTACGCGCCGTCCCCGCCCGACTCGGGGCAGGTGCGGCCGCGCAGCAACCAGCCGCGCGACCGGTTCGGCCGGTTCCGCAAGGCGGGCCGCGACGACGACTACGCGCTCGGGCCCGATCGTCCGGAGGCGGATCCCGTCGACACGGCGGGCGGCCTGCGCGGGATGACCGGCCGGCTCGGGCGGCGCGGGCAGGGCCGGCCGCGTTCGGGCGACTACTCCTGGAGCGACTTCGAGCTGGAGGACGACCGGCCGCGCGTGGAGCCCCACCCGCCGGGCACGCCGCACGCCGCCGACGGCCGCCGCGACTGCGGCGTGCTGGAGGCCGTCCTGCACCGCCAGTGGGACGTCCGGGAGGGGCCGCCGCCGGACGCGGTCATCGGGGCGGTGGAGAGCCTGGCGTCGCTGCCGGAGGCGCTCAAGGAGAAGCTGGCGAGCGGCCTCGACGGCATCTACGTCGGCCCCGGCGGCGTCCCGCAGCTCGACGACATGGGCCACCTGCGCGACCGCCCGCTGCCGTCCGGCCGCGCCACCTGGGACATCTGCGCCGGCGCGTACGGCGATCGCAAGATCGTGGTGGGGGACCGGCCGTCCCCGACGCCCGACGTGATGCTGCACGAGGTGGGCCACGCGCTCGACGACATCGACGGCGACGACGGCGAGTGGACCTCCGACAGCCCCGCCTTCCGGCAGCTGTACGAGGAGTGCCTGCCGTACCTGGCGAGCGAGTTCCACAAGCAGCCGAACGCGCTCGGCCGCCGCGAGTTCTTCGCCGACGCGTTCGCCGCGATCTCCTCCCGGCAGCGTCCCGCCCTGGTGGATATGCTCGCCGGCAACATCCGCACGGCCCTTGAGGTCATGCTCTTCTTCAACCGCAGGTACGGGATCTAGGACACCGAGATGACAGGCCGCGCGACGACAGACGGCGAAGGTGATCGACGATGTACGTGATCCGGCTTCCCGACGGCACGCTCCGGGTCCCCCACAGCGTTCTCGCCGACGGCGGCGAGCCCGGGCCCGAGGCGAGCGAGGGACGGATCATCGCCGACGCCTACGTCGAGATCGGCCCGGACGATCCCGACTACGACCGGTTGCTGGGCGAGTCGCTCACCGAGGAGGAACTGGCGGAACGGCGGCGCCGCTGGCGTGACGAGGACGCGGACCTGCTCCGCCGGTTCGAGGAATGGAAGGCGGGCGGCACCGAGGAGTGAGCGCCGAGGAGTGAGCGCCGACAATGAGCGGCGCGGGGTGAGCGCGAAAAGGCGGGCATTGGAGAGCGGGCGCGAGTCCAAGCCCTGGAGGGCGGTGCTGGAGAAGTGAGCGGAGGCGGGGCGGGGAGCGCCCCGGCCGCCCGGCGAGGACTGCCTTCGGCCAAGGACTGCTTCGGCGGGCGGTCCGGGCGGCTCAGGACCGGGGTCCGGGCGAGGGGCCCAGGTCAGTGGGCCGAATGCTCGGCGACGGGCTCCTCGCCGCGCAGCAGCGCGTGCACCTCGGACTCGCGGAAGCGCCGGTGGCCTCCCGGAGTGCGGATGCTGCTGATCCGGCCCGCGGCGGCCCACCGGGTGACCGTCTTCGGGTCGACCCGGAAGAGGGCGGCGACCTCTCCTGGAGTCAGCAGGCGCTCGCTCGTGCTTTCCACGTTTTCTCTCCCCCTTTGTCCCGCTCTCGGCGCGGGTGGACTGTTTAACAGTGTGGCGGGTCAAGACCGATTTCTCCCTTGTTTTCGGAAAAGATCACCGACCGTAGTCCGCCGAACAGCGGCGATGACGGACGGTGATTCCGGCATGGGCCACAGTGATCACCCTGACCCCCGCTGACCTGCCCTGTCACGCGGTCGAGGCCCCCGCGACCAGCACGGAGAAGTAGTCTCCGGGCATGTCCGACCTCGTAACGCTGCCGGAGATCGAACGGGCCGCCGAGCGCATCGCGGGCGTCGCCGTCCGGACGCCGCTCGTCCCGTTCTCCCGCGACCCCGCCCCGTCCGCCGCCGGCGCGCCGGCGCTGCTGGTGAAGGCCGAGTCGCTCCAGCCGATCGGCGCCTTCAAGCTGCGCGGCGCCTACTCGGCCATCTCCTCCCTCGCCCCCGAGGAGCGCGAGCGCGGCGTCGTCACGCACTCCAGCGGCAACCACGCCCAGGCCGTCGCCTACGCGGCCCGCGCGCTCGGCGTCCGGGCGGTCCTGGTCATGCCGCACACCACCCCCGCCGTGAAGGTCGACGCGTGCATCGCGCTCGGCGCCGAGGTCGTCCACGTCGAGCCGACCGCCCAGGCCCGATCCGAGACCGCCGGCAAGCTCGCCGCCGCGCACGGCTTCGCCCTGGTCCCGCCCTACGACGACGCGCGGATCATCGCCGGCCAGGGCACCGCCGGGCTGGAGATCGTCCAGGACCGCCCGGACGTGGACGTCGTGCTCGTCCCGGTCAGCGGCGGCGGCCTGATCGCCGGCGTGTCCGCCGCGGTCAAGGCGCTGCGCCCGGAGGCGAAGATCGTCGGCGTCGAGCCGGAGCTCGCCGCGGACGCCCGCGACTCGATGGCGGCGGGGCGTCCCGTCGAGTGGGCCGCGGAGGAGACGGGCCGCACCATCGCCGACGCGCTGCGAGTCCAGCGGGTCGGCGACCTGCCGTACGCGCACATGCGCGCCCACGTCGACGGGATCGTCACGGTCACCGAGGACGAGATCCGGCAGGCGATGCGGCGCCTCGCCCGCGAGGCCCGCCTCATCGCCGAGCCGGCGGGCGCCGTCGCCACCGCCGCCTACCTCTACCGCCGCGCGGAGCTTCCCGAGGGCCGCGCCTACGTCTCGATCCTCTCCGGGGGCAACGTCGACCCGGCCCTCCTGCTGGACGTGCTGGGCCGACCCCGGGGCGAGGGCGGTCAGGACCGGGGATAACCTCGAAAGGCCATGCGTTCCGTCATCCTCTACACCCTGGCCCGGGCCGTGATCTTCGCGGTCACCGCGGGGGTGCTCGCGCTCTTCGGGGCCCGCGGGTTCCTGCTCCTGATGCTGGCGCTGCTGATCAGCGGCGTCGTCAGCTACGTGCTGCTGTCCGCGCAGCGCGATCGCATGTCCGCCGTCGTCGTGCGGGGGGTGCGCTCGCAGCGCGAGAGGTTCGACAGGTCGGTCGCCAAGGAGGACGCTCCGCGCACCCGCGCGGAGTGACCCCCGCCCCCGCGCGCAGGGGCTTGCGCGGCCTAGGCTGGGAGCATGACCCGCGCTTCACTCGACAAGCAGCCCGCCGACGTCGCGGCGATGTTCGACGGCACCGCCGAGCGGTACGACCTCATGAACTCGCTCATGACCGGCGGCCAGGACCGGCGGTGGCGGCGGGAGGTCGTCCGGGCGCTGGGGGCGCGGCCGGGTGAGCGGGTCCTCGACCTCGCGGCCGGCACGGGGACGTCGTCGGTGCCCTTCGCCGAGGCCGGGGCCGACACGGTCGCGTGCGACTTCTCGCTCGGCATGCTGCGCGTGGGCGTGCGGCGCCAGGCGGGCGTCACGGGCCTGCGCTTCGTCGCCGGGGACGCGCTGCGGCTGCCCTTCGCCGACGCCTCCTTCGACGCCGTCACCATCTCCTTCGGGCTCCGCAACGTCGCCGACACCGGCCTCGCGCTGCGCGAGCTCCGCCGGGTCGCCAAGCCCGGCGGGCGGCTGGTGATCTGCGAGGTGAGCCACCCCCCGAACGCGCTGCTGGCGCTCGGCCACAAGGCCCACCTGCGCTACGGCCTGCCGCTGCTGGCGCGGGTCAGCTCCAACCCCGACTCCTACCGCTACCTCGCCGAGTCGACGCTCGCCTGGCCCGACCAGGCGGGGCTGGCCCGGCTCATCCAGGACGCGGGATGGGGCGAGGTGCGCTGGCGCGACCTCACCTTCGGGGTGGTCGCCCTGCACTATGCCGTCAACCCGTCCGTCAAGGCTGCTTGACAGACGGCGGCCGGTGGTTCGGACCGGTCCAAACTTGGACCGGCCCAGAAGTACCCACCAGTCGTGATAAAGGAATAGACTCCCCACCGGATCCTTGTGAAGTACTTCACAAGCGAACGAGCGAAGAGGACCATCGTGACCGACTCCACCCGACACGCGGATGCCATCGTCGTCGGGGCGGGCCCCGCCGGATCGTCGACCGCCTATTGGCTCGCGCAGGCCGGCCTGGACGTCTTCCTGCTGGAGAAGGCCACCTTCCCGCGCGACAAGATCTGCGGCGACGGCCTCACCCCGCGGGCCGTCCGCGCCCTCATCGGCATGGGCGTCGACATCAACGACCCTGGCTGGGGGCGCAACAAGGGCCTGCGCATCTACGGCGGCGGCGTCAAGGTCGAGCTGCCCTGGCCGGAGCTCGCGTCCTTCCCCGACTTCGGCCTCGTCCGCAAGCGCACCGACCTCGACCAGCTCCTCGCCGAGCACGCCGCCAAGGCCGGCGCCCAGCTGCTGCAGGGCTGCAACGTGACCGGCCCCATCGTCGACGACCGCACCGACCGCATCACCGGCGTCACCGCCGAGTACCAGGGCGAGGAGATCGAGTTCCACGCGCCCCTGGTCGTCGCCGCCGACGGCAACTCCACCCGGCTGTCGCTCGCCATGGGGCTGCGGCGCCGCGAGGACCGTCCGATGGGCGTCGCGGTCCGCCGCTACTTCCAGACCCCGCGCCACGACGACGACTACATGGAGGCGTGGCTGGAGCTGTGGGACGGCCAGCGCCTCCTGCCCGGCTACGGCTGGGTGTTCGGCGTCGGCGACGGCACGTCCAACGTCGGCCTCGGCCTGCTCAACACCAGCAAGGCGTTCCAGAGCGTCGACTACCGCGGCATGCTCAAGCGCTGGTGCGCGCAGATGCCGGAGGACTGGCAGTTCGACGAGGAGCACGCGACCTCCAAGATCCGCGGCGCGGCGCTGCCGATGGGCTTCAACCGGCAGCCGCACTACACCCGCGGGATGCTGCTCGTCGGCGACGCCGGCGGCATGATCAACCCGTTCAACGGCGAGGGCATCGACTACGCCCTGGAGTCCGGCCGGCTGGCCGCCGACATCATGGTGCAGGCGCTCGCCCGCCGCACTCCCGCGCAGCGCGAGCGGACCCTGTACGAGTACCCCCGCATCCTCAAGGACGAGCACGGCGGCTACTTCACCCTCGCCCGCGTGTTCGTCCAGGCGATCGGCGACCCGCGGGTCATGAAGTTCCTGACCGCGCACGGCCTGCCGCACCCCACGCTCATGCGCTTCACGCTGAAGCTCCTCGCGAACCTCACCGACCCCAAGGGCGGGGACGCGATGGACCGCGTCATCAACGCGATGCAGAAGGTGGCGCCGGCGGCATGAACGCGCGCGTGGATTTCAGGCTTCCGCAGGTGAGCGGACTAAAGTGCAGTACCCGACCCCCTGAGGGGAGCGCTATTGATCACCTTGGCTAGGGTGGCGGGTCGCAGGCGGCCCGTCCCGTACAACGTCGTACGTCCCGAGGAGAGGCTGTAGAGATATGGATCTCTATATTCCGATCATCGTGCTGGGGGTGCTCGCCTTCGCCTTCGCCGGCGGTTCGGTGGCGATGGCCGCGCTCACGGGACCCAAGCGCTGGAACCGCGCCCGGCTGGACGCCTACGAGTGCGGCATCGAGCCGACCCCGCAGCCGGTCGGCGGCGGGCGCTTCCCGATCAAGTACTACCTGACGGCGATGCTGTTCATCGTCTTCGACATTGAGATCATCTTCCTTTACCCCTGGGCGGTCGCGTTCGACCGGATGGGGCTCTTCGGCCTTGTCGAGATGGTTCTTTTCATCGTCACCGTCCTCGTCGCGTACGCCTACATCTGGCGGCGCGGCGGTCTGGAGTGGGACTGACATGGGTCTAGAGGAGAAACTCCCCAGCGGCTTCCTGCTGACCACGGTCGAGCAGGTCGCGGGGTGGGCGCGCAGCAGCTCGATGTGGCCGGCGACGTTCGGCCTGGCGTGCTGCGCGATCGAGATGATGGCGACCGGCGACCCCCGGCACGACTTCTCCCGGTGGGGGATGGAGCGCGCCTCGGCGACGCCGCGCCAGGCCGACCTGATGATCGTCGCGGGCCGGGTGAGTCAGAAGATGGCGCCGGTGCTGCGGCAGATCTACGACCAGATGACCGAGCCGAAGTGGGTCATCGCGATGGGCGTGTGCGCCTCCTCCGGCGGCATGTTCAACAACTACGCGATCGTGCAGGGCGTGGACCACATCGTCCCGGTGGACATCTACCTGCCCGGCTGCCCGCCGCGGCCGGAGATGCTGCTGGACGCGATCCTCAAGCTGCACGACAAGGTCCAGAACACCAAGCTCGGGCCGCAGCGCGCGAAGCAGATCGCCGAGCTGGAAGAGGCCAAGCGCCGGCGCCTTCCGCTGCTCGGTCAAGGAGCGTGACGTGAGTTCCGAGAATCCTGAGCAGCGGGCCGAGCAGAACGCCGACAAGCTTCCCGCGCAGGCCGAGGAGGAGCGCCGCGAGCAGCCGGTCGTCCGCAAGGGCATGTTCGGCGCGCGGACCACCGGCGACACCTCCGGCTACGGCGGGCTCGTCATCCGGCAGAGCCCGAAGGTGTCCGCGCAGCGCCCGTACGGCGGGCCCGGCGGCGCCGCGGAGGCGGGCGAGTTCGACGAGGTCGCCGACGAGCTGGAGCGCGCCTACCCGGACTTCGGGGACGCCGTCGAGCGCGTCGTCGTCGACCGCGGTGAGATCACGTTCTTCGTGAAGCGCGAGCACCTGCTGGAGGTCGCGCGGACCATGCGGGACGAGCCGTCCCTGCGCTTCGAGATGTGCTCGGGCGTGTCGGGCGTGCACTACCCGAAGGACGAGGGCGCCGAGCTGCACTCGGTCGTGCACCTGCTGTCGATCACGCACAACCGGCGCGTCCGGCTGGAAGTGACCTGCCCGGACGCCGACCCGCACGTCCCGTCGCTGGTGCCGGTCTACCCGACGAGCGACTGGCACGAGCGCGAGACCTACGACTTCTTCGGGATCGTCTACGACGGCCACCCGGCGCTCACGCGCATCGAGATGCCCGACGACTGGGTCGGCCATCCGCAGCGCAAGGACTACCCCCTCGGCGGTATTCCCGTCGAGTACCGCGGAGCGGAGATCCCCCCGCCCGACGAGCGGAGGTCGTACGTATGAGTTCCACGAAGTACACCGAGTACGACGCCTACGCCGCGGAGGAGGCGGCCGAGGGCAAGGTCTTCGACGTCAACGGCCAGGACTGGGACCAGGTCGTCTCCGGCGCGGAGGATCTCGGCGACGAGCGGCTCGTCGTCAACATGGGCCCCCAGCACCCGTCCACGCACGGGGTGCTCCGGCTCATCCTGACGCTCGACGGTGAGACGGTGAACGAGGCCCGGGTGGGCATCGGCTACCTGCACACCGGCATCGAGAAGAACATGGAGTTCCGCACCTGGACGCAGGGCACCACGTTCTGCACCCGGATGGACTACCTCGCGCCGATCTTCAACGAGACGGCGTACTGCATGAGCGTGGAGAAGCTGCTCGGCGTCACCGAGCAGATCCCGGAGCGGGCCCAGATCATCCGCGTGATGATGATGGAGCTCAACCGGATCTCCTCGCACCTGGTCGCGATCGCCACGTTCGGCCTGGAGCTCGGCGCGACGACGGTGATGCTGAACGGCTTCGTCGAGCGCGAGTACACCCTCGACCTGTTCGAGGAGATCACCGGCCTGCGGATGAACATGGCCTACGTCCGTCCGGGCGGGGTCGCGCAGGACCTGCCGAGCGGCGCCACCAGCAAGATCCGCGACTACCTGGACCGCATGCCGAAGCGGATCCAGGCGCTGCGCAAGCTGATGGACGCCAACCCGGTCTACCTGGCGCGCACCCAGAACGTCGCGTACCTGGACCTGACCGGCTGCATGGCGCTCGGCGTCACCGGCCCGGTGCTGCGCGCGACCGGGCTCCCGTGGGACCTGCGCAAGTCGCAGCCCTACTGCGGGTACGAGACCTACGACTTCGAGGTCGCGACGCAGGACACCTGCGACGTCTACGGCCGCTACCTCGTCCGGATGGACGAGATGGAGGAGTCGCTGAAGATCGTCGAGCAGTGCCTGGACCGGCTCCAGTCGGTCAAGGGCCCGGTGATGATCGAGGACAAGAAGATCGGCTGGCCGGCGCAGCTGGCGATCGGCGCGGACGGCATGGGCAACTCGCCCCGGCACATCGCGCACATCATGGGCACCTCGATGGAGGCACTGATCCATCACTTCAAGCTGGTGACGGAGGGCTTCCGCGTGCCCGCCGGGCAGGCGTACGCGCCCATCGAGTCGCCGCGCGGCGAGCTCGGCGCCCACGTGGTCAGCGACGGCGGCACCCGGCCGTACCGCGTCCACTTCCGCGAGCCGTCCTTCGTCAACCTGCAGGCCACCCCGGCGATGGCGGAGGGCGGCATGGTCGCCGACGTCATCGCGGCGGTCGCCAGCATCGACCCGGTCATGGGGGGAGTGGACCGATGACATACGGACCTGAGGTCCGCGAGCGGCTGGAGCGCGACGCCAAGGAGATCATCGGCCGGTACCCCCGGCCGCGCTCGGCGCTGCTGCCGATGCTGCACCTGGTGCAGTCGGTGGAGGGCCACGTCACCGAGGACGGGATCGAGTTCTGCGCGGAGCAGCTCGGCATCACCCCGGCCCAGGTGACCGGCGTCGCGACCTTCTACACGCAGTACAAGCACGCGCCGGTCGGCGAGTACCACGTCGGCGTCTGCATCAACACGCTGTGCGCGGTCATGGGCGGCGACCAGATCTGGAACGAGCTGAGCGAGCACGCCGGGGTCGGCCACGACGAGGCCACCCCGGACGGCAAGGTCAGCCTGGAGCGGATCGAGTGCAACGCGGCCTGCGACTTCGCGCCGGTGATGATGGTCAACTGGGAGTTCTTCGACAACATGACTCCCGAGAAGGCCAAGCAGCTGGTCGACGACCTGCGCTCGGGTAAGCAAGTGCTTCCTTCGCGTGGCCCGGAGAGCCTGGCCACCTGGAAGGAGGCGTCCCGCGTGCTCGCCGGGTTCCCCGACGGGCGCGCCGGCGAGGGCGTCCAGGCCGGGCCCGAGTCGCTGCGCGGCCTGAAGCTGGCGCAGGAGCGCGGCTGGGAGGCGCCCCGCGCGGACGTCGACCGCGAGCGTCCGGAGGAGCCGGTGAAGCCCGAGGAGATGGGCTCGCCCCCGCAGGAGCCGGGCAAGCCCATGGGCGGCGCGGCCAAGCCGGGATCGCAGGAGGGGCGGAACAAGTGACCACGCTGACCCCCATCCTCACGAAGAACTGGGACCAGGCCGACTCGTTCACCCGCGCGGGCTACGAGCGCGACGGCGGCTACGAGGCGCTGCGCACGGCGTTCCGGATGGAGCCGGACGAGATCGTCCAGGCG
This sequence comes from Actinomadura sp. NPDC000929, assembly GCF_040492065.1. Taxonomy (NCBI): domain Bacteria; kingdom Bacillati; phylum Actinomycetota; class Actinomycetes; order Streptosporangiales; family Thermomonosporaceae; genus Actinomadura; species Actinomadura sp. NPDC000929. Next base: position 20,445 of record NZ_JBEUPA010000141.1, read on the forward strand.
GTCAAGGACTCCGGCCTGCGCGGCCGCGGCGGCGCGGGCTTCCCCACCGGGATGAAGTGGGGCTTCCTGCCGCCGTCCAGCCCGAACCCGCGCTACCTCGTCGTCAACGCCGACGAGTCCGAGCCGGGCACGTGCAAGGACATCCCGCTGATGATGGCCAACCCGCACGTGCTCGTCGAGGGCGTGATCATCAGCTCGTACGCGATCCGGTCGAACCTCGCGTTCATCTACGTGCGCGGCGAGGTGCTGCACGTCATCCGCCGCCTGCACCAGGCGGTGGCGGAGGCGTACGAGGCCGGCTACCTCGGCAAGGACATCCTCGGCTCCGGCTACGACCTGGACGTGGTCGTACACAGCGGCGCCGGGGCCTACATCTGCGGCGAGGAGACGGCGCTGCTGGACTCCCTCGAAGGGTTCCGCGGTCAGCCCAGGCTCAAGCCCCCCTTCCCGGCGGTCGCGGGCCTCTACGGCGGGCCCACCGTCATCAACAACGTCGAGTCGATCTCCTCGGTTCCCTCGATCATCGCCAACGGGCCGGAATGGTTCGCCTCGATGGGCACCGAGAAGTCCCAGGGCTTCGGGATCTTCTCGCTGTCCGGGCACGTCACCCGGCCCGGGCAGTACGAGGCGCCGCTCGGCATCACGCTGCGGGAGCTGCTCGACATGGCGGGCGGCGTCCGCGAGGGGCACCGGCTGAAGTTCTGGACGCCCGGCGGGTCGTCCACCCCGATCTTCACCGACGAGCACCTGGACGTGCCGCTGGACTTCGAGTCCGTCGGCGCCGCCGGGTCCATGCTCGGCACCCGGGCCCTGCAGATCTTCGACGAGACGACCTGCGTCGTCCGCGCCGTGTTGCGCTGGTCGGAGTTCTACGCGCACGAGTCGTGCGGCAAGTGCACGCCGTGCCGCGAGGGCACCTACTGGTACAAGCAGATGCTGAAGCGGCTGGAGGCGGGCCAGGGCTCCGAGGAGGACCTGGAGACCCTGCTGGACCTGTCCGACAACATCCTGGGCCGGTCGTTCTGCGCTCTGGGCGACGGCGCCACGAGCCCGGTCGTCTCGTCCATCAAGCTGTTCCGGGACGAGTACCTCCGGCACTTCGAGCTCGGGGCCTGCCCGTTCGACCCGGCCAAGTCGACCCTCTGGGGAGGTGCCAAGTGACCGTCACCGACGACAAGTCGGCGGTGGAGAAGCCGGTGGAGATGGTCTCCTGCACCATCGACGGCTTCGAGATCGAGGTGCCCAAGGGCACGCTGATCATCCGGGCCGCCGAGCTGCTCGGCATCCAGATCCCCCGGTTCTGCGACCACCCGCTTCTGGACCCGGTCGGGGCCTGCCGGCAGTGCCTGGTGGAGATCCCCGACGCCGGCAACGGCCGCGGCATGCCGAAGCCGCAGGCGTCGTGCACCACCACGGTGATGCCCGGGATGGTGGTCAAGACCCAGCTCACCTCGCCGGTCGCCGACAAGGCGCAGCACGGCGTGATGGAGCTGCTGCTGATCAACCACCCGCTGGACTGCCCGATCTGCGACAAGGGCGGCGAGTGCCCGCTGCAGAACCAGGCGATGTCCAACGGGCGCGGCGAGTCCCGGTTCGTGGAGGCCAAGCGGACCTTCCCCAAGCCGATCCCGCTGTCCAGCCAGGTGCTGCTCGACCGGGAGCGCTGCATCCAGTGCGCCCGCTGCACCCGGTTCTCCGACCAGATCGCCGGCGACGCGTTCATCGACCTGTTCGAGCGCGGCGCGAAGGAGCAGGTCGGGGCGGCGGACGGCAAGCCGTTCCAGTCCTACTTCTCCGGCAACACCGTGCAGATCTGCCCGGTGGGCGCGCTCACCGGTGCCGCGTACCGGTTCCGGTCCCGCCCGTTCGACCTGGTCTCGCAGCCGAGCGTCTGCGAGCACTGCGCGTCCGGCTGCGCGCTGCGCACCGACCACCGCCGCGGGAAGATCACGCGGCGGCTGGCGGGGGACGACCCGCAGGTCAACGAGGAGTGGAACTGCGACAAGGGCCGCTGGGCGTTCACCTACGGGACGCAGCCCGAGCGGCTCGCCCAGCCGCTCGTCCGCGGCGAGGACGGCGAGCTGGAGCCGGCGTCCTGGCCCGAGGCGCTCACCATCGCGGCGCGCGGGCTCGCGGCGGCGCGCGGCTCGGCCGGCGTCCTGACCGGCGGCCGCGTCACCCTTGAGGACGCCTACGCCTACGCCAAGTTCGCCCGGATCGCGCTCGGCACCAACGACGTCGACTTCCGGGCCCGGCCGCTGTCGGAGGAGGAGTCGCGGTTCCTCGCCTCGTCCGTCGCGGGCCACCCCATCGAGGTGACCTACGCCGACCTGGAGAAGGCGCCGGTCGTCCTGCTCGCCGGGTTCGAGCCCGAGGAGGAGTCGCCGATCGTCTTCCTGCGGCTCCGCAAGGCGTTCCGCAAGAACCGCCTGAAGGTGTTCGCGGCGGCCCCGTTCGCGACGCGCGGTCTGGCGAAGGTCGGCGGCACGCTGCTGCCGACGCTCCCCGGCGCGGAGGCCGAGGTCCTCGGCTCCCTCATCGGGGACGACGCCAGATCCGACATCCGCACGCTGCTGGAGACGCCCGGCGCCGTCATCCTCGTCGGCGAGCGGCTCGCCACCAGCCCGGGGGCGCTGACCTCGGCGACCCGGGTGGCGCGGTCCGCCCGGCCGATGCCGCCGCCCGCCGTCATGAGCGTCATCGACTCGTCGGTCCCGTGGTTCCAGGGCCCCGAGTAGTGCTCCG
>NZ_JBEUPA010000142.1:0-23168 GCF_040492065.1 Actinomadura sp. NPDC000929
ATGGTACTGCATGGGAGACCGTGTGGGAGAGTAGGACGCCGCCGGACACATATTGTAGAAAGGCCCCGCCGTTACCGGCGGGGCCTTTCTCATTTCGTGCCTGCTTCCCAGGGCCTTTTTCGCATTGCCCGGCCGCTATGCCGGAGGGACACTCCGTCCGCCTGTGAGGGCGGCCAGTGCCGGGTGGGCGCGTCCAGGCGCGATGGTGGTGATGTCGTAGAGCGCGACGCCGGCCTTCACGAAGGGATCTTCGGCGGCGATCTTCTCCGCCTCCTGCCGGTCGACGCCGGCGACGATGATGAGGCCGCCCTCCGACGAGGGAACAGTCTGGCCGGACAGCAGGAACGTGCCCGCGCCATGATGCCGTTCGAGAAAGGCCACATGGGCGGCGACATGGGGTTCGGCGTCCTCCTCCGACCTCGTGTACTCCAGGCGCAGCAGATGCAGCATCGTATGCTCCCCGATGGTCGTCCGATCTCCGGACAAGTCTGCCAGTGGGCGGCACGGTCACCGGTCGTTCGTCGATGCGGTATCGGCGATCGTGTGGGCGAGCCTGGTGCGGCGCCTATGATCGGCAGATGCCCCTAGGCCACCTTGGCGTAAATGTCCGCGACCTTGGCCAAGCCAGGGCGTACTACGACGAGTTGATGCCCCTGGTCGGCTTCGAAACCTTCTTCGCCACCGAGGAGGAGTTCTCCTACCGCCCGGCGGGCGGCAAGCCAGGCACGTACCTGTTCTTCTACCCGGCATTGGAGGACGGTGACTACTCGCGCCACCGTCCGGGTCTCCAGCACCTCGCTTTCATGGTGAAGACTCGGGAGGAGGTCGACCGTCTGCATGAGTGGGCGGTCAAGCGGGGCGCGAACGTGCTCTATGAGCCCCAGGAGTTCCCGCAGTACGGCCCCACCTACTACGCCACCTTCTGGGAAGGTCACGACGGCGTCACTTTGGAGATCGTCTGCCACCGTTAGGCTGCGCGTTTGGCGATCGCCTGGACTGAGCGGTTCGTCAGCCAGGCTTGACTGGCACCGGCAGAACCAGCGACGCCTTCGACCAGATCGATGCGGGCTTTGAGGCGTGGAGGGCCGGCGCCCAGACCCTCGGGCCCGCCGCCTCCGCCCGACCAGCGACCCCGCTGAACCCCCGTACGAGGACCTTCCGCGCATCGCGGCGGTTCTCACCTCGGTGGGCCCCAGTCGGCGGCGAGACCCGCTGTGGGCAGTCTCCCTTGGACCGTGCGCTGTCCGGGGATCAGCGGCCGAGTGCCTGGTCGAGCGTGGTGGCCCACCGGTGCAGCAGGCGGGTGCGGCGTGCCGAGTCGTCGGTGAGCAGGTCGGCCAAGCCGAGGCCGCGGACCAGGTCGAGGGTCGCCTGGACGGTCTCCCGGACGCCGGGGACCGACTCGTCCGCGCCCAGCGCCTCCACGGTGAGGCGGTGCGCCTCGCGCCCGACCCGCGCCTCCAGGGGGACGACCTGCGCGCGGAGCTGCTCGTCCGAACTGGCCGCGACCCACAGCTGGAGCGCGGCGCGGAAGAGCGGGGTCGTGTACATCTCGCCGAGGAGCGTGACGACGTCCAGCGTGGAGGGACGGCGGTCGGCGAGCGCGTCGAGGCGCTCGCGCATCTGCGCCATCCGCACGTCCGAGCCGTACTCGACCGCCGCCGTCACCAGTTCCTCGCGGGTGGGGAAGTGGTGCTGGGCGGCGCCGCGGGAGACGCCCGCGCGCTCGGCGACCACCGCCACCGTCGTGCCCGCCCAGCCCACGGAGGCGAGGCAGCCGATGGCGGCCTCCAGGAGGCGCCGCCGCGTGGCGCGGCTACGGTCCTGCTGCGGTTCGCGGGGGAGTGCCTGGGCGGTCATGGAGTCCTCGAAGTCGGTGGCCCTCCAGTCAATCAAACGATCAGGCAGAGAAACAATCATGCGTGATTGATTTTTTAGAGGCGGGCTGGCAGGGTTCTGGCCATGAGCCAACCGCTGCGGGTCGGGAACGCCTCGGGCTTCTACGGCGACCGCTTCTCCGCGGTGCGGGAGATGCTGGAGGGCGGGCCGCTGGACGTCCTCACCGGCGACTACCTGGCCGAGTTGACGATGCTGATCCTCGGGCGCGGGAAGATGAAGGACCCGGAGGCCGGGTACGCCGCGACGTTCCTGCGGCAGATGGAGGAGTCCCTCGGCCTGGCCGCGGAGCGCGGCACCAGGATCGTCGCGAACGCCGGCGGGCTCAATCCGCAGGGGCTGGCGGCCCGGCTGCGCGAGCTGGCCGCCCGGCTCGGGATCGACGTGCGGATCGCTCATGTGGAGGGCGACGACCTGCTGCCCCGGGCGGAGGAGCTCGGCCTGGCGGACGCCCGCCGCGGGCGGCCGCTCACCGCCAACGCCTACCTGGGCGCCTGGGGGATCGCCGAGTGCCTGCGGGCCGGCGCGGACGTGGTGGTGACCGGACGCGTCACCGACGCGTCCCTGGTCGTGGGCCCGGCCGCCGCGCACTTCGGCTGGGCGCGCGACGACTGGGACGCGCTCGCGGGCGCGACGGTCGCCGGGCACGTCCTGGAGTGCGGCGCGCAGGCGACCGGCGGCAACTACGCCTTCTTCCAAGAAATCTACAACGTAAAGGCACCGGGCTTTCCGATCGCCGAGATCCATCCCGACGGGTCCAGCGTGATCACCAAGCACGACGGGACGGGCGGCGTCGTCACGGTCGAGACCGTCACGGCCCAGCTCCTGTACGAGATCGGCGCGCCCGCCTACGCCGGCCCGGACGTGACGACGCGGTTCGACACGATCGCCTCGGCGCAGGACGGGCCCGACCGGGTGCGGATCAGCGGCGTCCGGGGCCTTCCACCGCCGCCGACCACCAAGGTGTGCCTGAACCACCTGGGCGGGCACCGCAACGAGATGACCTTCGTCCTCACCGGCCTGGACATCGAGGCCAAGGCCGAGCTCGTGAAGGCGCAACTGGAGGCCACCTTCACGGAGGGCCGGCCGTCCCGCGTCGAATGGACGCTCATCGGCGCCCCCGGGCCGGACCCGGCCACGCAGGGGGAGGCCACCGCCCTGCTCCGCTGCGCCGTCCTCGACCCGGACCCGGAGAAGGTCGGCCGCGCGTTCAGCGGCGCCGTCGTGGAACTCGCCCTCGCCGGCTATCCGGGCTTCACCATGACCTCCCCGCCGGGAAAGGGCGGCCCTTACGGCGTCTACACGCCCGCCTACGTCCCGAACGAGGCCGTCGAGCATGTCGCGGTGACCCACGAGGGCGAGCGCATCGCCATCGCCGCGGCTCCGCACGTGCGCGACCTCGAAGCCCCCGCCGAGGCCCCGCCCGCCGGAGGCGTCCCACCGGGAGCCGCCGTCCGGGCGCCGCTCGGCCGTGTCGCCGGGGCGCGGAGCGGAGACAAGGGCGGGGACGCCAACATCGGCGTGTGGGCCCGCACCGACGCGCAGTGGCGCTGGCTGGAGCCCTTCCTGACCACGGAAAGGCTCCGCGAGCTGCTGCCGGAAACCCGCGAGCACACCGTCCGGCGGCATGTGCTGCCCAACCTGCGTGCGGTGAACTTCGTGATCGAAGGGCTGCTGCAGGAGGGCGTGTCCGCCTCGACCCGGTTCGACCCCCAGGGCAAGGCCCTGGGGGAGTGGCTGCGGTCCCGCCTCGTCGACATCCCGGAGGCAGTTCTGTGACCCTCAAGAGCACCCTGGACGCGCGGAGCCCGGAGTTCCGGGAGCGCCGCGCGGCCATGCTGGAGAAGCTGGCGGCCCTGGACGCCGAGCACGCCAAGGCCCTGGAAGGAGGCGGCCGCAAGTACGTCGAGCGGCACCGCGGGCGCGGCAAGCTCCTCGCCCGCGAGCGCATCGAGCTGCTGCTCGACCCCGACTCGCCGTTCCTCGAACTGAGCCCCCTCGCCGCGTGGGGGAGCGACTTCCCGGTCGGCGCGAGCGTCGTCACCGGCATCGGCGTCGTCGAGGGCGTCGAGTGCATGATCGTGGCGAACGACCCGACGGTGCGGGGCGGGGCCAGCAACCCGTGGACGGTGAAGAAGAGCTTCCGGGCGTCCGACATCGCGCTGGAGAACCGGCTGCCCGTCATCAACCTGGTCGAGTCGGGCGGCGCGGACCTGCCGACGCAGAAGGAGATCTTCATCCCGGGCGGCCGCATGTTCCGCGACCTCACCCGGCTGTCGGCCGCGGGGATCCCCACGATCGCGCTCGTGTTCGGCAACTCCACGGCGGGCGGCGCCTACATCCCGGGCATGTGCGACCACGTCGTCATGGTCAGGGAGCGCGCGAAGGTGTTCCTCGGCGGGCCGCCGCTGGTGAAGATGGCGACCGGCGAGGAGGCCGACGACGAGGAGCTCGGCGGCGCCGAGATGCACGCGCGCGCCTCCGGGCTCGCCGACTACATGGCGGCGGACGAGGAGGACGCGCTGCGCCTCGGACGCCGGATCGTCGCGAACCTCAACCACCGCAAGCTCGGACCCGCGCCGGGCCCGGTCGAGGAGCCGCTCTACGACGCCGAGGAACTGGCCGGGATCGTCCCCGAGGACCTGAAGGTCCCCTTCGATCCGCGCGAGGTCATCGCGCGGATCGCCGACGGGTCGCGGTTCGACGAGTTCAAGCCGCTGTACGGGACGAGCCTGGTCACCGGCTGGACGCGCGTCCACGGCTACCCGATCGGGATCCTCGCGAACGCGCAGGGCGTGCTGTTCGGGGACGAGGCGCAGAAGGCGGCGCAGTTCATCCAGCTCGCGAACCAGCGCGACACCCCGCTGCTGTTCTTGCACAACACGACCGGCTACATGGTCGGCAGGGAGTACGAGCAGGCCGGGATCATCAAGCACGGCGCCCTGATGATCAACGCGGTGGCCAACAGCAGGGTCCCGCACATCTCGATCATCATGGGCGCCTCGTACGGGGCGGGCAACTACGGCATGTGCGGCCGCGCGTACGACCCGCGGTTCCTGTTCGCCTGGCCGAGCGCCAAGTCGGCGGTGATGGGGCCGCAGCAGCTCGCGGGCGTCCTGTCCATCGTGGCGCGCCAGGCGGCGCAGGCGCGCGGGCAGGCCTACGACGAGGACCAGGACCGCGCGATGCGGGAGATGGTCGAGGCGCAGATCGAGGCCGAGTCGCTGCCGTTCTTCCTGTCCGGGCGGCTCTACGACGACGGGGTGATCGATCCCCGCGACACCCGGACCGTCCTCGGCCTGTGCCTGTCCGTCGTCCACAACGCCCCCGTGCGCGGCGCCGAGGGCTTCGGCGTCTTCCGGATGTGAGTGTCGAACAATGATCAAAAGAGTGCTGGTCGCCAACCGCGGCGAGATCGCCCGCCGCGTCCTGCGCGCCTGCCGGGACCTCGGCGTCGGGACGGTCGCCGTCCACTCCGACCCCGACGCCGCCGCGCCGCACGTCCGGGAGGCGGACGTGGCCGGGCGGCTGCCCGGCGCGTCCCCGTCGGAGACCTACCTGTCGGTGGAGCGGCTCCTCGCCGTGGCGGAGCGCGCCGGGGCCGACGCCGTCCACCCGGGCTACGGGTTCCTGTCGGAGAACGCGGACTTCGCGCGGGCGGTCGTCGACGCCGGCCTGACCTGGATCGGCCCGCCTCCCGAGGCGATCGCCGCGATGGGCTCCAAGATCGAGGCCAAGAAGCTGATGGCCGCGGCGGGCGTCCCGGTGCTGCCCGAGCTCGACCCCGTCCGGGTCGGCGACGCGGACCTGCCGCTGCTGGTCAAGGCGTCCGCGGGCGGCGGCGGGCGCGGCATGCGCGTCGTCAGGACGCTCGAGGAGCTGGAGAGCGCCGTCGCGGGGGCGCGCAGGGAGGCGGAGTCGGCGTTCGGCGACCCGACCGTGTTCTGCGAGCCGCTGCTGGAGGACGCCCGCCACATCGAGGTGCAGATCCTCGCCGACGCGCACGGGACGGTCTGGACGCTCGGCGAGCGCGAGTGCTCCATCCAGCGCCGCCACCAGAAGATCATCGAGGAGGCGCCGTCCCCGGCGGTCGGTCCCGAGCTGCGCGCGCGGCTGTGCGGGGCGGCGGCGAGCGCGGCGCGCGCCATCGGGTACACCGGCGCGGGCACGGTCGAGTTCATGCTGGCGCGCGACGGAGGCTTCTCCTTCCTGGAGGTCAACACCCGGCTCCAGGTCGAGCACCCGGTCACCGAGTGCGTGTACGGGGTGGACCTCGTCCGGCTGCAGATCGAGGTCGCCGAGGGCGCCCGCCTTCCGGCCGCGCCGCCGGAGGCGCGCGGTCACGCCATCGAGGTGCGCCTCTACGCCGAGGACCCCGCGCACGACTGGCGGCCCGCCAGCGGCACGCTGCACACCTTCGAGGTGCCGGGGGCGGACGCCGAGTTCGCCGTGCCGGCGGCGTACGGGCTGCGGCTCGACAGCGGCGTGGAGAGCGGCGCCGAGGTCGGCGTCCACTACGACCCGATGCTCGCCAAGGTGATCGCGTGGGCGCCGTCCCGGGCCGCCGCCGCGCGCCGGCTGGCGGCGGCGCTGCGCGGCGCCCGCATCCACGGCCTCACCACCAACCGCGACCTGCTCGTCCGGATCCTGGAGGAGCCGGGGTTCCTGGACGGCGCCACCGACACCGGCTACCTCGACCGCGTCGGCCTGGACACCCTGGCCGCGCCCCTCGCGGACGAGGCCGCGGTCCGGATGTGCGCGCTGGCCGCCGCGCTCGCCCAGGCGGCCGCGAGCCGGGAGGGCGCCGCGGTGCTCGGCGGCCTCCCGTCGGGCTGGCGCAACGTGCGGTCCCAGCCGCAGCGCAGGACGTTCCAGGGGCCCGGCGGCCCGGTGGACGTCGACTACCGGCTGGACAGGGACGGTCTGACCTCCGAGCTGTGCCCGGGCACGTCGCTGGTGTCCGCCGCTCCGGACCGCGTCGTCCTCGACCGCGACGGCCTCCGCGAGGCCTTCGCCGTGACCGCCGCCGGGGACGCGGTGCACGTCGACTCGCGCCTCGGCCCGGTCGCCCTCGTCGCCGTTCCGCGGTTCGCCGACCCGAGCGGCCGGATCGCCCCGGGCTCCCTCCTGGCCCCCATGCCCGGCACCGTCGTCCGCGTCGAGACCGAACCGGGCGCGGACGTCGCCGAAGGGCAGACCCTCGTCGTCCTGGAGGCGATGAAGATGGAGCACCGCATCGCCGCGCCGTCCGCCGGGACCGTCGCCGAACTGAACGTCACCGCGGGGCAGCAGGTCGAGTCCGGCGCCGTCCTCGCCGTCCTCGCCGTCATCGAAGGGACCCCCGAATGAGCTTCGTCGAGACCGAGGAGCGGCGGGCCCTGCGCGCCGCGGTCGCCGAACTGGGCGGCGAGTACGGCTCCTCCTACTACGTGGAGAAGGCCAGATCCGGACAGAAGACCGACGAGCTGTGGGCCGAGGCCGGGCGCCTCGGCTACCTCGGCGTCAACGTGCCGGAGGAGTACGGCGGCGGAGGCGGAGGCATCGGCGACCTCGCCGCCGTGTGCGAGGAGCTGGCGGCCGCGGGCTGCCCGCTGCTGCTCATGGTCGTCTCCCCGGCGATCTGCGCGACGATCATCGCCCGGTCCGGCACCGAGGACCAGAGGAAGCACTGGCTGCCGCGCTTCGCCGACGGTTCGGTGAAGATGGCGTTCGCGATCACCGAGCCCGACGCCGGCTCCAACGCGCACCGCATCACCACCACGGCGCGCCGCGACGGCGACGGGTGGGTGCTGAACGGGCAGAAGACGTTCATCTCCGGCGTGGACGAGTCGGACGCCGTGCTGTTCGTCTCCCGCACGCAGGACCAGAAGGGCAACCTGCGGCCGTCGCTGTTCATCGTCCCGACCACCGCGCCCGGGTTCACCTTCACCCCGATCGAGATGGAGATCGTGTCGCCGGAGAAGCAGTTCGTCTGCCACCTCGACGACGTCCGGCTGCCCTACGACGCGCTCGTCGGCGACGAGGACGGCGGCCTGCTGCAGCTGTTCGCCGGCCTCAACCCCGAGCGCATCATGGCCGCCGCGATGGGCGCCGGGATCGGCCGCCTCGCGCTCGGCAAGGCGACCGCCTACGCCGCGTCGCGGCAGGTGTTCAGAACGCCGATCGGCGCGCACCAGGGCATCGCGCACCCGCTCGCCGCCGCCAAGATCGAGCTGGAGCTGGCCCGGCTGATGGGGCAGAAGGCCGCGTGGCTCTACGACGAGGGCGACGACGCCGGCGCCGGCGAGGCGGCGAACATGGCCAAGTACGCCACCGCCGAGGCCGCGATCCACTGCGTCGACCAGGCCATCCAGACCCACGGCGGCAACGGCCTCACCACCGAGTACGGCGTCGGGATGCTCGCCGGCGTCGTCCGGCTCATGCGCATCGCCCCGGTCAGCCGCGAGATGATCCTCAACTACGTCGCACAGCACTCCCTGGGGCTGCCCAAGTCCTACTGACCGCTTCGGTGGCGGCGGCGGGGCCGGGCGGCCTAGACTCCTGCCGTTCCCGCGCTTTGATCAAAAATGAAGATCGCGACCTGAGGGACTCACGTGTACGGTCCGCCACCCGTTCCGCCGCCCGCCGCCGAGCCCGTCCCGCACGCGCCGCCGCCACCCGCCGCGGCCCCGCGCGGCCGCCGCCTGGCGGCCTGGAGCATCGACACCGCCCTGCTCGCCTGCGCCGCGGGCCTCCTCGGCACGATGACGTGGGGACGGCTGAACGGACTCCTCGGGGACGGGCTCTGGGGCGACGCCCTGTCCGCGGCGGGCGGGCTCCTGCTGTCCGGCGGCGACGTCCGGCAGGCCGCCGAGAACTTCGGGACGAGCATCTGGAACACGGCCGTCAGCGCCGTCGAGCAGGCGCTGCTCCTGCTCATCCTGATCGAGTTCCTGCACCAGTTCGCGGGGCAGGCCTTCGCCGGCCGGACCGTCGGCAAGGCCGTGCTCGACCTGCGCGTGGAGAACGCCAGGTCCGCCAAGTCCCGGGCGCTGCGCCGGTCCCTGGTGACCACGGCGGGCGGCACCGGCCTGTACTGCACCGCGTGGATCCTCCTCCTGCACGGGCTCTTCTTCCTGTCCCTCGTCACCTGGCTGGTCGCCGTCGCGGTGTTCCTGGCCAACAGCGCGCCGACCCTCGTCGGCGCCCGCCGCCGGGGCCTCGCCGACCTGCTGGCGGGGACGTCCCTCGTCCGCGCGGACGGCTACCGCCGCGCGGCCCAGGCCGCGCGGCAGGGCGCCGTCATCGCCTGGGACGGCACGCAGGCGGCGGGCCAGGTCGCGGGGCAGGCCGTTCGTGAGAACGCCGCCCGCCTCGCCCAGGCCGAATCGATGCAGCGCGCCCTGCAGTCGGAGCGCGCCCGGCAGATGCAGGATCTGGGCCGGAGGTCCGCCGCCCGGATGCAGGACGCGGTGCAGAGCGAACGGGCGCAGCAGGTCGGCCAGGCGGGCAAGCGCGTCGGGGGCCGGCTCAGGAACGCCTACCAGGATCGCCGGTCCGCCCGGCGGCAGCTGCCCCCGCAGCCGGAGCAGCCCGCCCTCCCGCCGCCCGCGCCCCACTACGACCCCTACGCGCAGCCCGGCCCCTACGCGCAGCCCGGGTACGGCCAGCCGGGGTACGGCCAGCCGGGCCAGCACGAGCCGCCGCAGCAGTACATGCCGCCGCCCCAGCAGTAGTCGCCCGGGATTCGGAACCGTCGAAGTCCTACTGAATCACCCCACCTCGACCTTTGCTCACTCTTAGTAGTCATTACGTTACATAGAGCATGTGTCGGGGACGATCGCAACGCAAGTACCGGATGCCGGAGCGAAAGGGATGATCATGAAGAGGTGTCTTGCGGTTCTGGTTCTCGCCGCCGGGACGACGATGGCCGGGATGACCGGCCTGTCCGCGACGGCGTCGGCCGCCACGGCGTCCGGCGAGCCGATGAAGGGCCACGACCACCACTGCTGCTGTGAGCACAACGTCAACAAGAACGTGAACATCAACATCAACGGCTGACGCGACGGCCGTTCCCGCCCGGCGGTCCTTCCGGCGGGCGGCCATCTGGCGGAGACCGCACGGTCTCCGCCAGATCGTCACTCCGCCAGATCGTCACTCCGCCAGGGCGTCCAGTTGCGCCTCCAGCGGCACGGGCGCGCCGAGGCGGTTGTCCACGGCCGTGTGGGGCACCGGAGGCGGCGTCCCCGGCAGCATCCGGGCGACGAACGCGTCGAACGCCGCCAGCTTGCCGGCGTCGCGGGGCGAGCCCCGCCGCTCCAGCCGGTGCCGGAGGGTCGCGGCGTCCGTCCGGATCCAGACCAGCCTCACCGGCGGCCCGCCCAGGGACGCCACCCACGCGCTCCAGCGCGCCGCGTCCCGGATGTGGCCGGTGAACGGGCCGCTCAGCAGCACCGGGCAGCCGTGCGACCGGATCTCCCGCGCGGTGGCGGTCATCCCCGCGTACTCGTGCGGCTTGACGTGCTCGTCGTACCAGGGGCCCTCGCGCTCGCCCGGATCGCGGGAGAAGGTCGCGAGGGTCGCCTCCACGAACGGCCCGAACATCGTGTCCTTGTCCAGCAGCGCCGGGACGGGGCGCAGCCGCCGCAGCAGCAGGTCCGAGACCGTGGTCTTGCCGGAGCCGGGCGGCCCCGCCACCACCCAGGCCGGGGCGGGCGTCACGTCGACAGGCGCAGCCGGCGGGTCGCCAGCCGCTCGATGCGCGCCTCGTCGATCTCGTGGCCGAGGCCCGGCTGCGTGAGCGGGACGCCGACGACGCCGCCGGACGAGCGCACCGGCGGCGTCACGAACACCGGGCCGCCTGCCGGGTCGGACACGTCGCTCGGCAGCGTGCACCCCGGCAGGGCCGCGAGCGCCACCGCGGCGGCCTGCCCGATGCCGAACGCGCCGCAGCCGCTGCACCACACGTCCCATCCCGCCGCGTAGGCGAGGTCGTGGGCGCTGCGGGCCGCGGTCAGCCCGCCGAGCCGGTCGAGGCGCAGGTGCAGCGCACGGCCCGCCTCCAGCGACAGGGCCGCGTCCAGCGTCTCCAGATCGCCCACGTCCGGGGCCACGGCGGTGCCCACCCGCGCCTGGAGCCGGGCGTGCGCGGCGAGGTCACCGCCGGCGAAGGGGCGCTCGATCGCCGCCAGGCCGTAGGCGTCCAGCGCCTCCAGCGCCGCCAGGTGCTCCGGCGACTCGGTGTAGGCGTGGCCCGCGTCGGCGACCAGCGCCAGGGCCGGGTACGCCTGCCGGATCGCGCGGACGGGCTCGATGTCCCACCCCGGCCGGACGTCCAGCGTGACGCGGGTGTGGCCCGCTCCAACGGCCCTGTTGACCCGGGCCGTGACGGTGTCGATCGCCGGCTCGGGGGTGATCCGCGCGCCCGTGACGATCGAGGTGCGGGTGCCGCCGAGCGCGTGCGCGAGCGGCAGCCCGCGGGTCCGGCACCACAGGTCCCAGCAGGCCGTGTCGACGGCCGCCGCGGCCTCCCGCGCGCCGAGGTCGGCGGCGGCGGACACGTCCTCGGGGCGGTCCCAGTCGAGCCCGATCAGGGCCGGCCCCATGCGCGTCTCGATGTCCGCCCATGCCGCGCCGGGGTCACCGGCTCCGTCCGGGACGGCCATCTCGCCCCAGCCGACGGCGTCGTCGCCGGCCAGGCGGACGAGGACGCTCTCCGGCCGCCGCCCGCGCGGCATCGCCACGCGGAAGGCGTCGCAGCCGTGGATCCGAGGCACCGCACCAGCCCTTCGAAGTAGGGGTCGTTCCTCAATGATCCCTCCTCCCCGGACCAGGAAGGACAATCCACGCGGGTCAGGACCGCCGCGGCGGGACGGGCGCCGGCCGCGGGCCGGGCCGTCCGGTCAGGGGCAGCTGCTCTCCAGCGACACCGGCTTGGAGCTCGGCTTGGCCGGCTCGCCGCCGTCCTGCCCGTCGGGCGAGGCGGTGGGCGAAGCCGTCGGCGAGGCCGTGGGCGTGCCGCTCGGCTTGGCGCTGACCTGGCGCGGCTCGCTGTTGACGGCGTCGGCCGCCAGGGTGCGGATCTTCTCGAAGTCCGGGTTCCCCGTGTAGATCAGCGGCGGGACGAACTGCAGGCTCCTGATCTGCGCGCCGTTCTTGACCCGGTTCGACAGCTTCATCAGCGCGGGCAGCAGTTCCTGCGGGATGTCGGTCGACAGCGTCCGCTTGGCCGCCGCGGCGAGCTTGTCGAAGCTGGTGAGCACGGTCTGCGGGTCGGCCTGCTCGGCGATCGCCCGCATCAGGCACTTCTGCCGGCTCATCCGCACGTAGTCGCTGCTGTTGGTGCGGGACCGCCCGTACCAGAGGGCCTCCTTGCCCTTCAGCGTCCGGTAGCCGGGCTGCAGGACGCCCCCCTGCAGGCCGTACGGGATCGGCTCGGTGATCTTGAGCTTGACGCCGCCCATGGCGTCGACGATGTCGGCGAAGCCGAACATGTCGACGAGGATGTAGTAGTCCACGCGCAGGCCGAGGACTCCGGCGACGGTGGCCTTCAGCAGCTCGGGGCCGCGGCGCTTCTTGGCGACGCCGGGCACCACGTCGGGGTGGTTCTCGGCGTACTCGTAGACCTCGTTGAGCAGGCCCGGGTTCTGCGGGCCGTCGCCGGTGAAGCCGTAGGGGAACCGGTCGCGGGCCGGGCCGGGCGGCATCGGGAACCGCTCCAGGTTCCGCGGCAGGCTCAGCAGCACCGTGTCGCCCGTCTTGGTGTCGACGCTGGCGAGGGTCACGCTGTCGGTGCGCACGCCGGTGCGGTCGGCGGCGGAGTCGCCGCCGAGCAGCAGGATGTTGACGCGCGGCTGGCCGTTGAACGGGTCCGCGGTGTCGACCGGCTTGCCGTTCTCGCTTCCGGTGCGGAAGATGCTGGTCAGCGCGTCGCGGTACACGTAGGTGCTGTGCGCCGACCACGCCACCGGCACCGCGACGGCGGCGCACATCACCGCGACGGCGGCCGCGCCGAGCGTCCGGGCGCCCGCGGCGAGGCGGGTCGGGCGCAGCAGCAGGTAGGAGCGGACGACGACGAGGATCCACAGCACGCCGAGCGCGATGATCGCGGCGGAGGTCCGCTGCAGCACCGCGGGCTGGACGGCGTAGTGCACCAGATCGGAGCGGTAGAACGTGGCGGCGCCCGCGAGGGCGGCGACGATCGCCACGTACAGCGCGAGCAGAATCCCGCCGGCGATCCGGCGGCCCGTGACGAAATGCGCGACGCCCCAGACCAGGGCGGACGCGAGCGTCAGTGCCAGCGCGCGGGGGAGGCCCCCGGCTCCGCCGGAGGCACCCTCATCGTCCCTGTTCCGGGCACGCCCACTTGGCGACCGACCCATGTACGCTCCGATTCCCACCCACAGTGAATTAAGCCTCGGCTCACATTATGGACGCGTCGAACCGGGCAAAGGTTGCGTAAGAGTCGATCGCATGCGAGCGGGTGTGGCCTTTGGTGCAGATCGTCAGGATAGTGAATCCGCCGCCGTTCGGGGACCCGTACGGATGATCACGTAGTGGGCAGGGCGCCAGCGCGTGGGCGGCCGTCAGCGGCGGGACGATCACCAGCAGGCACAGGACCGCCACCGTCGTGCCGCCCGCGAGCCGCCACAGCGGCGACAGCCCGGCCGGGAGCAGCACCGCGTAGGAATGGACGATCAGCCCCGCCCACAGGGCCGCGACGACCACGCAGCCGGCCGTCAGCGCCGCCAGCCACGCGGGCCTCGCCGCCGCGTGCAGCAGGAGCGGGCGGCCGTGCCCGGCGGCGAGGGCCGCCGCGGTCAGCGCCAGCGCCTGGACGGTCAGCAGCGCCGCGCCGAGCCGGACGCGCCCGGCCCGCAGGTGCGCGATGCCCGGCAGGGCGGGGGAGACCGCGGCGATCACCAGCGCCTCGGCCAGCTCCCGCAGCGCCGCCTCCCGCGCCCGGCGCCCCCGCTCGCGGTCCCGGGCCGCCGGGCCCCGCCCCTCCTGCGGCAGCGGCCGCGCCCCGGCTCCGACCGACCCGCCGTCGACCATGCTGCGCCCCCTCCAGGGACGGAGACCCCTCTCCGTTCCTGACGTAAGAGAGTGCAGGTCAGCGAGCTGATCGGGGCGCGAAGGCGGCGGCGTGTCGCGAAATGCGGGGACGCCCGGCGATCCGCGGGGGCGCCCTTTACCAGCTGCTGGACAGCGGCTTGCCCTCGGCGTAGCCGGACGGGCTCTGGATCCCGACCACGGCGCGCTCGTGGAACTCCTCCAGGGTCCGCGCGCCCGCGTAGGTGCACGAGCTGCGCAGCCCCGCCACGATCGAGTCGATCAGGTCCTCGACGCCGGGCCGCTGCGGGTCCAGGAACATCCGGGAGGTGGAGATGCCCTCCTCGAACAGGGCCTTGCGGGCCCGGTCGAAGGGGGAGTCCTCGGCGGTGCGCAGCCGCACCGCCCGGGCGGAGGCCATGCCGAAGCTCTCCTTGTAGAGCCGCCCGTCGGCGGCCCGCTGCAGGTCGCCCGGCGACTCGTAGGTGCCGGCGAACCACGAGCCCACCATCACGTTCGCGGCGCCCGCGGCGAGTGCCAGCGCGACGTCGCGCGGGTGCCGGACGCCGCCGTCCGCCCACACGTGGCGGCCGAGCCGGCGCGCCTCGGCGGCGCACTCCAGCACCGCGGAGAACTGCGGGCGGCCGACGCCCGTCATCATCCGGGTGGTGCACATCGCGCCGGGGCCGACGCCGACCTTGACGATGTCGGCGCCCGCCTCGATCAGCTCGCGGGTGCCCTCGGCGGTCACCACGTTCCCGGCGACGACCGGGACGGCGGGGTCCAGCGCCCGGACCGCGGCGAGCGCGCTGATCATCTTGTCCTGGTGGCCGTGCGCGGTGTCGACGACGATCAGGTCGGCGCCCGCCTCCAGCAGCGCCTTGGCCTTGCCGGCGACGTCGCCGTTCACGCCCACCGCCGCGGCGACGCGCAGCCGGCCGGCGGCGTCCACGGCCGGCCGGTAGAGCGTGGCGCGCAGCGCGCCGGTGCGGGTGAGGACGCCGGCGAGGCGGCCCTCGGCGTCCACGACGGGGGCGAGCCGGTGGCCGCGCTCGTGCAGCCGGTTGAACGCCTCCCGCGGGTCGACGCCGGCGGGCAGCGTGACCAGGTCGCGGGACATGATGTCGCGGAGCTGGGCGAACCGGTCCACGCCCATGCAGTCGGCCTCGGTGACGACGCCCACCGGACGGTCGTCCTCGACGACGATCACGGCGTTGTGCGCCCGTTTCGGCAGCAGCGCCAGCGCGTCGCCGGCCGTGCTGGAGGGGTCCAGCCGGATCGCGGTGTCCACCACCAGGTCGCGACCCTTGACCCACTCGATGACCTCGGCGACGACGTCGACCGGGATGTCCTGGGGGAGGACCGCGACGCCGCCGCGCCGGGCGGCGGTCTCGGCCATCCGGCGGCCGGACACGGCCGTCATGTTGGCCACCACGAGCGGGATGGTGGTCCCGCTGCCGTCCGAGGTGGCCAGGTCGACCTCCAGGCGCGACCCGACGGAGGAGCGGCGGGGGACCATGAAGACGTCGTTGTAGGTGAGATCGTGAGCGGAACGCTCATCGTTCAGCAGGCGCACGGCAGTACTACACACCAATCGCGTTCGCAGTGGCTGGGCCACCGTACATTCTCGGCGATACCCGGCCGTGCTCCCGCCGAGGCCGGCGGCCGGACGCCCCGGACCGCCCCGGACCGCGGGCAAAGCCCGTGACCAGGGGTGATGACACTGTGTCCCGGGAGGGCGTCGAGTGTCGTCTCAGCCCGTCTTCCCCCCTCCTTGCAGGGATAACGAAAGTGGGCCCGTGCCCCTGATGCAAAACGGTGCAACGTGAGGCTTGGCTCTCTGTAAAGTTACCTCTTGACGTAACTGCGCCCCCGATGCACTTTTCTTACATGTGCCTCGCGCGGACGGCGGATCCGCCGTAGGGGGTGGGTCAGAAGAACACCGGGAGAAGCGCATGCAGGTCACGCACGTCGTCCCGGTCGGCCATGCCCGCCCGCGCCGCCGGCCGCCCCGACCGGGCCGCGATCGCCGGAGCGGCCACGGCCGTCCGGCGCGTCCACCGCCCGGGCGGCGTCGCGCCGTGCGAGCGGCGCGGGCTCGGCAGCGTTGCGCTTTCGTACCGGTTTCTGCGGCATTTAAAACGTCGCCGCCCGGAACCGGTCACCGACGCTTCGACGGCCATCGGGCAGGGCGAACACGAGCAAGATCAATATTTGACGTCATACCGTCCTGAAATGGAATGATCTTGCAGTTGCTGGCAAAACGATTCATCACATGTCGAGGAGGAGAGCCGTGCTGGATGCGGTCGACGCCGTGCTCGTCCGCGAGCTCCAGCGGGATGGCAGGGCGACGTTCCAGGCGCTGGCCGATCGCGTCGGGCTTTCCCGCACGGCGGTGCGGGCACGGGTGCAGCACCTTCTCGAAACCCAGGTCGTCCGCGTCGTCGGCATCGTGCACGCCGCCGTCGTCGGCGCGGAGGCGATCGGGCACGTGTCGGTCACCGTGGCCGGCTCGGCGAGGGAGGTGGCCGAGACCGTCGCCGAGCGCGCCGCGGTCAGCTTCACCGCGCTGACCGCGGGCCCGTACGACCTGGTCGCCCAGGTGCGCACCCGCGACGACGCCGCGCTCGCGGCCGAGGTGGACCACATCAGGTCCGTCGCCGGCGTCCGCGCGGCCGAGGTGTTCCGGTCGGTGTCCACCGTGCGCGACACGCACGCGGTGGTGCGCGAGCTCGGCGAGGTCACCCTCGACGACATCGACTGGCGGCTGCTGCACGAGCTGCAGCGCGACGGCCGCGCCCCCTACACCCGGCTCGCGCACGTCATCGGCCTCTCGCAGGCCGCCACCCGGGCCCGGGTGGTCAGGCTCATGCGCACCGGCGTCATCCAGGTGACCGGCCTCGCCGACCCCCTGGCGCTCGGCGCCGCGGAGCTCGGCGGGTTCGGGCTGGTGGTGACGGGCGGGCTCCGCAAGGTCGCCGACGCGGTCGCCGCCCAGGACGGCGTCCGCTACCTGGCGACCGGCTTCGGCCGCTACGACATCGTCGGGCAGGTCGAAGCGGCCTCGCGCGCCGAGCTGGTGGCCGTGTTCGACGCCATCCGGTCGGTGTCCGGGGTGACGGTACGGGAGTCCTGGCACCACCTCGACGTGGTGAAGGAGTCCTACGCCGTCCAACTGCCCGAGCAGCCCCTCAACGGGGCGGTCTGAGCGCGGCCCTCGGCCCGGCCACGGCGCGACCGTGGCCGGGCCGAGGGCCCCCGCTAGTCGCGGCTGAGGGCGACCTCCTCCAGGTCCAGCTCGTGCATGACGCGGGCCAGGACCTCGTCGTCGATGCGGCGCTCGTCCCGCATCCGCACGAAGACCCGGCGCTCGGCCATCAGCATCTCCCGCCGCAGGCGCCGGTACGTCGCCGTCGGCACCTCCTCGCCCTCCGGGCCCGTCCCGCCCCCGAGCCGCTCCCAGGCGCGCAGCTGCCGGTGCTCGGCGAGCTGCCGCAGCCGCTCCACGACCGACGCGTCGAGCCGCTCCTCGGCGTTCAGCTCCTCCAGCCGCTCCAGCGCGGCCTGCGCGGCGGCGTGCTGCGCGCCCGCCAGAGCGACGGTGTCGGCGTAGCGCTCCCGGTCCCCGCCGATGCCGAGCGCGCGGATCAGCGCGGGGAACGTCAGCCCCTGCACCAGCAGCGTCCCGAGGACGGTGGTGAACGTCAGGAACAGGATCAGGTCGCGCCCCGGGAACGGCGTGTCGCCCGAGGCGACGAACGGGATCGCGAACGCGGCGGCGAGCGAGACCACCCCGCGCATCCCGGCCCACGACACCACGACCAGGCCGCGCCAGCCCACGCTCGGCACCGCCCGCTCCCGCCGCGACAGCAGCCGCGGGACCTGCGAGGCGGGGAACACCCACACGAACCGGGCCGCGACCGTGACGGCGAACACCGCGGTCGACCACCAGGCCAGCTCCTGCCAGCTCCGTCCCGACATCTCGTGGACGATCGGGGGCAGCTGCAGGCCGATGAGCAGGAAGACCACCGACTCCAGGAGGAAGACCATGACCTTCCAGAAGGAGTGCCCGATCAGGCGGGTCACCGCCGCGGACTGGGTCTCCCGGTTGCCCAGGTACAGGCCGCTGACCACCACGGCGATCACTCCGGAGGCGTGCGCGGTCTCGGCGAGGAGGTAGGCGGCGAAGGGGGCCACCAGCGCGACGCCGTTCTCGACCAGCGGGTCGTTCAGCCGGGTCCGCAGCCAGTGCAGCGGCGGCCCGAGCATCAGCCCGACCGCCGCGCCCACGACGGCGGCGAACAGGAAGCGGCCGACGCCGTCCAGGAGGGTGAACCCGGCGCCCGTCGCCGCGATCAGCGCCACCCGGAACGCGGTCAGGGCCGTCGCGTCGTTGAACAGGCTCTCCCCGACGAGGACCGTGACCGTCCGGCGGGGCAGGCCGAGACGCTGCGCGATGCTCACCGCCGCCACCGCGTCCGGCGGCGCCACGATCGCGCCGAGCACGAACGCCGCCGCCAGCGGCAGGTCGGGAACGATCAGATGCGCCACGTAGCCCACGGCGAAGGTCGTGAACAGCACCAGCCCCACCGACAGCAGGCCGATGGACCAGACGTTCTGCCGAAGGTTGGTGAACGAGCTGTTCCACGCCGCGGAGAACAGCAGCGGCGGCAGGAACACGAACAGCACGAACTCGGGTTCGAGCTCGAATTCCGGGACCCCCGGGACGAAGGAGAAGGCGAGCCCCGCGATCACCAGGACCAGCGGCGCCGACAGGCCGAGGCGCCGCGCGGCCGCGGCCACCATCAGGGCGCCGACCGGTACGGCCAGCAGCCAGAGTGCGTGCGTCGTTCCCACCGCCGAATCATGGCATGACCGGGTGGTACCGGCGTCGCGCGGGCGGCCCGGCCGGACCGGGAGGAACCGGGCAGGGGCGCGGTCAGCGGGCCTGGTCGTCGCGGTGCGGCGCCTGCTTGGCGAAGGTCAGGAAGTCGCGGGCGGCGGGCGGCAGCCGGCGGTGCGCGTGCACGAGGCCGATCATGCGGGTGAGCGGCGGCATGAAGGAGCGGACCGTCACCCCTTCGGTGTCGTCGATCTGGTTGCGGTACCAGAGTAAGGAGCCCCGCCCGGCGCGGACCCAGCCGAGCCAGGCGCCGCGCTCGTCGGACTCCACCGCGGCGACCGGCCGCGCGCCGATCCGCCGCAGCATCGTGTCGATCTCCGCGCGGCGGGCGCCGCCGCGGGCGGGCAGGACGAGCCGCATGCCGTCCAGCGCGGCGGGCGGCACCGGTTCGCGGACCTTCAGCGCGCGCGGGGAGATCAGCACCACCTCGCGCTGCTCGAACGGGTGCGCGGTCATGTCGCCGGGGACGGGGAGGTCGGTCAGCGCCAGGTCGGCGCGGCCCCCGCGCAGCACCGCCGCGATCTGGTCGCGGTCCGCGCAGCGCACCACCCGGACCCGCACGGCGGGCTGGTCGCGCGCGAAGCGGGGGATGAGGCCGCCGGTCAGCTCCGGCTCCAGCGACGCGGTGACCGCGATGCGCAGCTCCGCGCCGCGCCCGTCGGCGCGCGTGACCGCCAGTCCCTCGATCGCGTCGACGGCGTCCAGGGCGACCCGGGCCTGCCGGACGACCTGCTCCCCGGCGGGCGTGAGGACGACCCCGCGCCCGGACCGCGCGAACAGCTCCAGGCCGAGCTCGCGCTCCAGTTCGCGTACCGCCCGCGACAGCGCGGGCTGGGCCACGTAGAGGGCTTGGGCCGCCGACGTCATCGTGCCATGGTCGGCGGTCGCCACGACATAGCGCAGCTGCCGCAGATTCATGCACTGACCGTATGCCAACGAACCGCTCCGGTCCTGGACATAGCCGGATTAGGACCGGGAATCAGCGGACCGGTCCGGCGATCAGCCCCCGGGCCCGGGCGGGGTCCTCCCGGCGCGCCCGGCCGGGACGGTCTCCGGCTCGGGCTGCAGCTGCGGCGCGCCCACCCCGCACTGGCGCCGGCATTCCGGCTGGACCGGTTCCCCGGACGGCGTCCGCAGCGCGTCGTCGCCGACGGTGAGGAAGGACAGCACGGCCCCCGCCGCCAGGAGACCGGCGCATGTGATCATCGCCAGCCGGTACCCGTGCGAGAAGTCCACCGGGTTCTTGAAGGCGTCGCCCGTCAGCCCCGCCAGGGGCGGGATCGCCGCCACCGCCAGCAGGCCGGCGGCCCGCGCCACCGCGTTGTTGACGCCGCTGGCCACTCCCGCGTGGCGGACGTCGGCGGTCGCCAGGACCGTGGCGGTCAGCGGCGCGACCACCGCCGCCAGCCCCAGCCCGAACACCACCACGGCCGGCAGGACGTCCCGGACGTAGGAGGCGTCCGCGCCGATCCGGCCCACCAGGAGCATCCCGAGGGCCGCCACGACCAGGCCGACGGTCATCGGCAGCCGAGGGCCGATCTTCTGCGCGAGCGCGCCCGCCCGGGCCGACAGCAGCAGCATCAGCACGGTGACCGGCAGCAGCGCCGTCCCGGCCGCGATGGGCGAGAACCCGGTGACGACCTGGAGGTTCAGGACGAACAGGAAGAACATCACGCCCATCCCGCCGTACATGATGAACGTGACGACGTTGACGGCCGAGAACTGCCGCGAGGAGAACACGTCCAGCGGCAGCATCGGCTGTGGCGCCTCGCGGTCCGCCCGTCTGCGCGGCCGCCCGCGGAGACGTTCGAGCAGCACGAACGCGACGGCCGCCGCCAGCCCGGCGATCGCGGCGGCGGCGATGACCGGCGGGGACGCGCCCCCGCCGGGCGCCTCCGTCAGCGCGTACGTCGTCCCCGCCAGGGCCAGCGCCGCCAGGGCCGCGCCGAGCACGTCGAAGCGCCCGTGGGCCTGCGGGTCGACGCTCTCGGGGACGTGCCGGACCGCGACCAGCACCACGACGGCGGCGAGCGGAACGTTCAGCAGGAACACCCACCGCCATCCGGCCGCCTCCACGAGCCAGCCGCCCAGGAACGGGCCGATCGCGCCGGCGACGCCGCCGAGGCCCGACCAGGCGCCGACCGCGCGGGGGCGGTCGTCGGCCGTGAACGACGCCTGGATGATCGCCAGCGAGCCCGGGGTGAGCAGCGCTCCGCCCACGCCCTGCAGCGCCCGCGCCATGACCAGCGTCTCGACGTTCGGCGCCACGCCGCACAGCACCGAGGCGACCGCGAACCACACCGTGCCGATGAGGAAGATCCGGCGGCGTCCGAACCGGTCCCCGAGGGAGCCGCCCAGCAGGATGAAGCCCGCGAGCGTGAGCGTGTAGGCGTTCACCGTCCACTGGAGCCCGGCCATGTCGGCGTTCAGGTCGCGGGCCAGCCTGGGCAGCGCCACGTTCACGACGGTGGAGTCGAGGAACGCCACGCTCGATCCGAGCACCGTCGCCAGCAGGATCCAGCGTCCCGGCCCGGTGCCCAGCCGGACGTCCGGCATCAGACGATCAGTTCGTCGACGAAGCACCAGCGCCAGTCCTCGCCCGGCTCGAACGAGCGGACGATCGGGTGCCCCTCCTTGTGGAAGTGCCCGCTGGCGTGCCGCATGGGCGAGGAATCGCAGCATCCGACATGGCCGCAGCTCAGGCAGAGCCGCAGGTGGACCCAGCGTGTTCCCTCTCTGAGGCAGTCCTCGCATCCCTGGGGTGTGTTCGGGGACGGATCCTCGATCGGAAGGGACTGCACGTGCTCACAGGTGGCCATACCTGAATCGTGCCACGGCCGTGGTAACCGGATTACCAATGGTCGGGGCTGAACGGCTCGTCCTCGGGGCGCGCGGACCGCGACAGCAGCCGCAGGTCCGACTCGACCATCATGGTCACCAGCCCCTCGAAGGTCACCTCGGGCTCCCAGCCGAGCTGCTCGCGGGCCTTCTTCGGGTCGGCGCACAGCAGGTCGACCTCGGCCGGACGCGTGTACTTGGAGTCCAGGACGACGTGGTCCTGCCAGTCCAGGCCCGCGGTGCGGAAGGCGAACTCCACCAGCTCGCGCACCGACTGGGTCTGGCCCGTCCCGATGACGTAGTCCTCTGGGGCGTTTTGCGCCAGCATCATCCGCATCGCCCGGGCGTAGTCGCCCGCGTAGCCCCAGTCGCGGCGGGCCTCCAGGTTGCCGAGACGCAGCTCGGTGGCCAGGCCCAGCTTGATGCGGGCGGCGCCCAGCGACACCTTCCGCGTGACGAACTCCGCGCCCCGGCGCGGCGACTCGTGGTTGAACAGGATCCCGCTCACCGCGAACATGCCGTAGGACTCGCGGTAGTTCTGCGTGATGTAGTGGCCGTAGCTCTTCGCCACCCCGTAGGGGCTGCGCGGGTGGAACGGGGTCTTCTCGTTCTGCGGCGTCTCGCGCACCATCCCGAACATCTCCGAGGACGATGCCTGGTAGAAGCGGATCTGCCCGTCGCCCGGCGTGCGGGACGGGCTGATCCCCGACACCACCCGGATGGCCTCCAGCATGCGCAGCACGCCCATCCCGGTGACCTCGGCGGTCAGCTCCGCCTGCTGCCACGACATCGGCACGTAGGAGATCGCGCCCAGGTTGTAGACCTCGTCGGGCCGCACCCGCTCCACCGCCGAGATCAGGCTGCCCTGGTCCAGCAGGTCCCCGGTGGTGATCTGCACGTCGCCGATGTGCTTGCGGAGCCGCGACACATGGGGGTTCGCCTGCCCCCGCACCAGGCCCCAGACCTCGTATCCCAGCTCAAGCAGATGCTCGGCCAGATACGAGCCGTCCTGTCCGGTGATGCCGGTGATGAGTGCTCGCCTGGACAGCGGATCCTCCATGGCTGAAATAGGTCCGACGCGGGCCCGCCGCGGGCCCAAACCCGCCGCGAGCGTGATTTATGAGGTTACCGACCAGGCCACGTCCATGACGAGGGAGGGCACCGTTTGAACCGAATTCCCTTCTGGTTCGCCCACCCCCGGCCGCCCGGTACTGGTCACAGCGTCCAACAAGGACGCCGTCGGCAGACTCTAGGCCACCCCGCGGACAAGCCCGGAGCCGCCACCGTGGCCGCGCCTGGACGGTTGCGATCGCGTCCGAAGGCAGTTTCGAGCCTGCGAGAAACTGATCGCGCAGGGAGCCTCTGGGCGAGCCGGAGCGATGCAGATTTCGCCCGCAGTGTTCTGGCGTCGGGCGCCCCCACCCCCCCCCCGGCCCGAACAAACCAAAAAAACGCCCCCCGGGCGGGGGCGGGCGGGGGCGCGGGGAGGGGGGTTGGGGCG
>NZ_JBEUPA010000143.1:0-22756 GCF_040492065.1 Actinomadura sp. NPDC000929
CAGCAGCGTGTGCGCCATCCGCTCCAGCCGCGGGCTGCCCGACGAGCTGACCAGCACCTCGTGGAAGGCCTGGTCGGCGTCGCTCATCGCGACCCCCGCGAACGCGTTCCGGTTCCGCGACGCGTACGCGCGCTACTGCTGGCCGGTGGACGGGCTGACCGGCGTGCGGTTCGCGCCGTTCCAGGTCCTCGCGGGGGAGGGCCGCTCGTGGGCGGTCCTGCGCGACCACGAGTGGCACATGTCCGTGGCCGGGCGGCTGGTAGGCGGCGACGTGAGCGGGCTCGTCCAGCGGACGGGGTCGATGACCGTCGACCTGGGGTCGCCGGAGTCGGAGGCCGCGGCCGCCGAGTGGTGGGAGAAGCTCACCGCGGCGGGCGGCGAGGGCATGGTCGTCAAGCCGCTGGGGCCGCTTCCGGAGGGCGCCAAGGTGCAGCCCGGCGTCAAGTGCCGGGGGCCGGAGTACCTGCGCATCATCTACGGGCCCGACTACCGCGAGCCCGAGCACCTCGAACGGCTGCGCCGCAGGTCGCTCGGGCGCAAGCGGTCGCTGGCGATGCGGGAGCACGCGCTGGGCGTCGAGGCCCTCGACCGGCTCGCCGGCGGGGAGCCGCTGTGGCGCGTCCACCAGGCGGTCTTCGCCGTCCTGGCGCTGGAGTCGGAGCCGGTGGACCCGCGCCTGTGACCGTTCCGCGCGCCACGGCCCGCCGCCCTCGGGGCGGGCCGTGGCCGCGGGTCAGGTCGAGAAGAGCATGTGGAACACGCTGCCGTGGTGCGGGCGGTGGTGCCCGCCGTGGTGATGGTGGTGGACCGCCGGCGCCGGGGCGCCCCAGCCGGGCGCCGCGGCGGGCGGGGGCGCCGCCCGGTACTGCGACTCCATCTGGCTCAGGGCCTCGAGCTCGCCGTAGTCGAGGAAGATGCCCCGGCAGCTGTCACATTGCTCGATGTGGACGCCGCTGCGGGTGTAGGTCCGCATCACGCCACGACATTTAGGGCAGTGCATCGCCTTGTCATCCTTCCGGTATGGATCCCCAGGTAGAGGCTAAATGTAGGACAGGTTGGGCGCCACGTCATGCCGCGTCCCCCGCCGCGGATATTCTCACGCAGGCGTCGACCATCGCCTGCTCCGCGCCGTCGAGCGGCCGATCTTCCCTCCCCGCGGATATGACGCACGTGGCCGCGATCTGGATCGCAAGACTTCGCGCGGGTACGTCCAGGGCCGTCCAGGGATCGCCCTGCGCGGGCACGGCCGGGCCGCCCGTCTCCCTGTACGCGCCCAGGAAGCGCTCCCAGTCCCGCGGCGGGAGAACCCCGCCGGAGTAGAGCGCCGCGGGCCGTGCGAGGTCCCATGCGGGGTCGCCCCCGCCGAGGTCCTCGATGTCGATGAGCCGCCACCGCCCGTCCGGTGAGCGGACCATCTGGCCCAGATGCCAGTCGCCGTGGATGAGGCAGCGGGCGCGCTCCTCGGGCTCCTTCTCCTCGCCGCGTATCCAGGCGGGGAGAGTGGTGAACGCGCGGCGCACCGCGTCCGCGGCGGAGCCGTCCTGCAGGCGGGAGACCAGGCGCGCCACGCGGGTCGGACGTCCCCACGGCGGCGCGTCGGCCGGGACGGGCACCGCGTGCAGCGCCGCCAGGAGCCGGGCGCCCTCCTCCCAGGGGAGTTCCCCGGCAGGATCCACCGGCTCACCGAACGCCGAGAGCGTGACCGTGCGGCCGTCCACGGTGAGCGGCGGCCCCAAGGCGCCGACGACCAGATCGGGCAGGGCCTCCGCCAGCGCTATCCGGGCGAGGAAGGGGGAGCCGTGTTCCCGGTCGGCCTGGTGCGCCTTCACGACCACGTCGCCGACGCGGACGACGAGCACACCGTGCCGGTCGTACAAGGTCTCCGGCCGTCCGTCCTGGGTGGCCCTCTGACGCCCGATCTCGGCGAGTCGCGTGAAGAGCCCTGACTGGACGGTCTCGGTTTGCACGCGACCAGTCAACCACTCCGCGCGGGGCCCATCCGCTGCGCCGACGAGGCGGCGAACTCGTCCCGCAGCCGCTGCCGGACGACTTTGCCCAGCATGTTCCGGGGCAGCTCCGTCCGGGGCAGGAACTCGGAGGGCACCTTGTAGTGCGACAGAAAGCGTTCGCAATGCCGGCGCAGCTCGTCCGCGGAGAACGGGTAGGCGGGGTGTTCCACCACGTGGGCGATGATGCGCTCGCCCCGCCGGGCGTCCGGCACGCCGACCACGGCGCAGTCGTGCACGGCGGAATGGCGGCGCAGCACCTTCTCGACCTCGGACGGGGACACGGTGAAGCCGCTCACCTTGATCATGTCCCGCTGGCGGTCCACGATGGTGATGAAGCCCTTCTCGTCCATCACGCCTATGTCACCCGTGCGGAGCCAGCCCTTCGACAGGGTCTGCGCGGTGGCGAGCGGCGCGTTCCAGTAGCCCGCGAACACCTGCGGCCCGCGCACGACGACCTCTCCCGTCCCGCCCGGCGGCAGGACCTTCGTCGGCTCGTCCTGGTCGACGATGACGGCGTCGGTCATGGGCAGCGGCAGCCCGACGGTGAGGTTGCGCGCCCCGCCGCCCAGCGGGTTCGCGGTGACGGCCGGGGACGCCTCGGTCAGCCCGTAGCAGTTGATCAGGCCCTTGGCCCCGACCTCGGCGAGCCGGTCGATCGTGCTCTGCGACAGCCCCATCGCCCCGGAGATGAAGATGCGCAGGGAGCGCAGGTCGTCCGGCCGGAACCGCGGGCTGTCGAGCACCTGCTCGTACAGCGTCGACACCCCGGGGAAGATCGTCGGCCGGTACCTGCGTATCGCGCGGACCACGCGGTCGCCGTCGTAGCGGGGGAGCAGCACCACCGCCCCGGCGGTCATGACGGGCGCGACGAGGCAGCTCATCAGCCCGAACGAGTGGAACAGCGGAAGCACCGCCAGCGTCACGTCCTCGCCGGGACGCCCTTCGAGGTCCCACGCGTGCTGCTGGCAGGCGTTCGCGACGAGGTTGCGGTGCGTCAGCATCGCGCCCTTGGGCCGCCCCTCCGTCCCGCCGGTGTACTGGATGGCGGCAAGATGCCTCGACGGGTCCAGGGGCAGTTGCCGGACGCGGCGCGCGGGCGGCCTCTGCAACTCCTTGAACGGGACGACGCCGGGTTCCCGCGGCACGTCGGCGGTGATGGCCGCGCGCCGCCGCTGCATCTGCACGAGCGGGAGCCGCAGGGCGAGCCGCCTGGTGGCCGGGAGGAAGTCGGCCAGGGACGTCACGATGACGTGTTCCAGACCCGCCCGGGACCGCACGGCCTTCACCGTCTCGTAGGAACGATCCAGCACCACGGCGACGCGCGCGCCGCAGTCGGCGAGCTGCCTGAGCATCTCCTCCTCGGTGTAGAGGGGGTTGTGCTGGACCGCGATCGCGCCCCTGCGCAGCACGCCGAAGAACGCGATGACCTGCTGCGGGCAGTTCGGGAGGATCAGCGCCACCCGGTCGCCGGGCTGCACTCCCAGCCGGTGCAGGCCATCGGCGAACCGGTCCACGGCCTCGCGCAGGTCCCGGTAGCAGATCCGCCGGCCGAAGAAGATCAGCGCGTGGTTGCGGGGGAACCGGTCCGCGGCGTCGTCGAGCAGGCGCGTGACGGGCACGTCCGGGATGTCGACCTCCCGGGGGACCCCGGGCTGATACCACTGGTGCCAGGGCGAGGAGCGCAGTGACGAGTGCCACATAACGCCCGATTGAATCATCTCCGGCACCGTCGCGCCGGGCGAAGAAACGCGAACCCGCGGGCCGCCGGGCGCGCCGGTTCAGCGCGTCCAGCCCTCCGAGCGGGTGACGGTACGGGCGCCGGGGGCGGGCGGCTCCACCGCGCGGCCCTCGTAGGCGGTCGACAGGACGATGTGCGAGTTCATCTCCCCGTGCTCCCCGAGGCGTTCCAGGAGCCCCTCCAGGTGCTGCATCGACGCCACCCGCACCTTCAGCATCGAGCACCAGCCGCCGCTCAGCTTGTGGACCTCGGTGACCTCGGGCAGGTCCTCGGCGGCGGACGTCTTGAGCAGGCAGCGGCCGAGGGCGCACCGCATCTGCACGAAGGCCGTCAGCGGCTGGCCGACCCTGGCCGGATCGACGCGCGCCTGGTAGCCGGTGATGACACCGGCCTCCTCAAGGCGCCGCACCCGCTCGGCGACCGCCGGGGACGACAGGTTCACCAGGGCCGCGAGCCGGTTGAACGACAGGCGGCCGTCCCGCTGCAGCTCGGCGAGGATCCGCCAGTCCGTCTGGTCCATGTGGAAGGTCCCTTCGGGGAATCGCTTTGCAATCTATAGGCCGAAAGAGCTGAAGGCCAGGGATCATCCATTCCTTCCGGGAAATGGCCTTTCTAGCGTTAAGGCATGGAGAAACGATCCCGTCCGATGGCCGCCCTCTGCTCGGGCGCCGCCCTGATGAACGCGTCCATGGCGGTGGCGAGCGCGACCGCGACCCTGGTCGCCGCGGACCGGCTCGGCGCCGCGTGGGGAGGCGTGCCGAACACCGCCGGCATCGTCGGGACGGGCGCCGGCGCCCTGGCGCTGACCCGGCTCGCGCGGGCGAGCCGGCGCCGCGCCTTCGTCCTCGGCTACGCCGCCGCGGCGGCGGGCGCCTGCCTGGCCGCCCTCGCGGTCGCGAAGGGCGACGTCGCGGGGCTGTGCCTCGGGATGCTGCTGCTCGGCCTCGGCAACGCGGGGGCCCAGCTCTCCCGGTACGCGGCGGCGGACCTGCACCCGGCGGGACGGCGCGGCTTCGCCATCGGGCTCGTGGTGGGGTGCGCGGCCGCCGGCGCGGTCGGCGGGCCGCTGCTGCTCGACCCGTCCGGCGAGGCCGCCGCGGACGCCGGCCTGCCCGCGTTCACCGGCCCGTTCCTGCTGGCCGTCCTGACCTGCGCGGTCGCCGCCGCCGCCGCGACCGGCGGACCCGGCGGCAGGTCGGGGGCCCAGGGCTCGCCGCCGCCGCTGCGCCGCCTCGCCCGTACGCCGGCCGCCCGCTCCGCGCTGGCGGTGATGGTCACGGCGCAGGTCGTGATGGTGGCCGTCATGACGGCGGCGCCTCTGGACATGCACATGCACGGCGACGGCCTCGGGACGGTCGGCATGACGCTGTCCGCGCACACCCTCGGGATGTTCGCCCTGTCACCGCTCACGGGGCGGATGACCGACCGGTACGGCGCGCACCCGGTGATCCTCGCGGGCCTCGCGGTGCTCGCCCTGTCCACGGCGCTCGCGGCGGTCGCGGCCGGGTCGCCGGGGCGCGTCGCGGCGCTCTTCCTGCTCGGGTACGGCTGGAACCTGTGCTTCGTCGGCGGCAGCGCACGCCTCGCCCGCGACCTGCCCGAGGCGGAACGCCCGCACGTCGAGGGAGCCGTCGACGCGGCCGTCTGGACGATCGCCGCGGCCGCGAGCCTGCTGTCCACGGCGGTGCTGTCGGCGGGCGGGTACGCCGTCCTGGCCTGGGCGTCGTGCGCCGGGGCCGTCGCCGTCGCGGCCGGGCAGGCCCGCCGCCGCGCGCCCGGGGCCGAGCAGGCCGGGCAGGAGATCGGACGGACGTGATCCGGGGTCAGATGCGGCCGGTGCCGCGGCAGACGTTGCACCGCTCGTGGGTGGCGGTGCTGGTGCCGGTGCCGTTGCAACCGGGGCACGACCGCGTCGCCGGTTTGTTGTGCTTGCCCAAGTCCACCACCCCCTGGGAGTTCATCCTAAGGGCTCGGCAGTTCGCATGCCGTGCCCGCTTATCAGTTCGCTGACAGGGCCCTCCGGGTTCACCCCGAGCTCCGGCGAACCCCCGAACCGGGGCCGGACGACGTCGCGGCGCGCCCCGCCGAGTCGCGTTCGCCTTCCCCTCCGACGCTTGTACGCTGTCCCTCACGCGCGCCGTCGTCCGGTCACGGTGCCCCGAGCAAGGAGATCGCGCAGGTTGGTGCCATTGCCGCTGACCACCGCGATCCGTCCCTACGACTGGGGATCGCGGACCGCCCTGGCCGAGCTGCTCGGCGTCGAGCCGACGGGGCGCCCGCAGGCCGAGCTGTGGGCGGGCGCACACCCGGCCGCCCCCTCCCGCGTGGACGGGACGCCCCTCGACGTCCTCATCGACCGCGACCCCATCGGGATGCTCGGCGCCCCGAGCGTGGAGCGGTTCGGGCCCACGCTGCCCTACCTGCTCAAGGTGCTGGCCGTCGAGAAGCCGCTGTCGCTGCAGGTGCACCCGACCACGGCGCAGGCCGAGGCCGGCTTCGCCCGTGAGGAGGCGCAGGGCATCCCCGTCGACGACGCCGCCCGCACCTACAAGGACCCTTTCCACAAGCCCGAGATGGTCTGCGCCCTCACCGAGTTCCACGGCCTGTGCGGCTTCCGCGACCCGGCCGAGACCGCCGCGCTCCTCGAAGACCTGAAGGTCCCCGAACTGGACGCGTGGATCAAGACGCTCCGCGCCGAGCCGCCCGCCGATGCGCTCCGGACCGTCCTCACGCAGATGCTGGACGAGCGCTCCCGCCCCCTCCAGGCCGCGGTAGAGCCGGCCCTGACGGGCGTCTACGCCGACATCGCCCGCGCCCACCCCGGCGACCCGGGGGTCCTCGCCGCGCTCCTGCTCGACCACGTCGAGCTCAAGCCCGGCCAGGCCCTCTTCCTCGGCGCCGGAGTGCCCCACTCCTACCTGGGCGGCCTCGCGATCGAGGTCATGGCCAACTCCGACAACGTCGTGCGCTGCGGTCTCACCGCCAAGCACATCGACGTCCCCGAGCTGATGCGCGTCGTCGAGTTCGCCCCGTCCCGGCCGCACCGCGTCGAGCCCACGGCCGACCACCGGTACCGCACGACGGCCGAGGAGTTCACCCTCGTCCGCCACGACCTCGCGGGCGTCCCCGAGGACCTGCCCGCCGGCCTTCCGCAGACGCTCCTCTGCCTGGAGGGCGAGGCCCGCCTCACCGCGGAGCCGGCCCTGACGCTCGCCCGGGGCGAGGCCGCCTTCGTCCCCGCCGGCGCCCCCGCGACCCGCCTCACCGGACACGGCACGCTCTACCGCGTGCTCCCGGGGATCGGGTCATGACCGTCCTCGCCCTCGACATCGGCGGCACCAAGTTCGCCGTCGCCCGCGTCGACGCCGCCGGCAGGCTCCTCGACCGCGCCGAGCACCCCGTCGGCCAGGCGCCCACCGCCACCCTGCGCGGCCTCGTCGCCGACTTCGCCGGGGACGGCCGGACGCGCCGCTCCCTGACGGGCGTCGGCATCGGCTCGGCCGGCCCGATCGACGCGGCCGCCGGCACCGTCAGCCCGAGCAACATCCCCCGCTGGCGCGGCTACCGGCTCGTCGCGGCCGTCCAGCGCCTCGTTCCCGGCGTCCCCGTCACCCTCGCGGGCGACGCCCAGTGCATGGCGCTCGGCGAGTGGTGGCGCGGCGGCCACGACTGCGGGTCCCTGCTCGGCGTCGTGGTGTCGTCCGGCGTCGGCGGCGGCCTCGTCATGGACGGCCGCCCCTGGACGGGACGCACCGGCAACGCGGGCCATATCGGCCACGTCGTCGTCGACCTCGACGGCGAGGCGTGCGTCTGCGGCGCCCGCGGCTGCCTGGAGACGGTCGCCGGGGGCCTCGGCATGGTCCGCTGGGCGCTCGCCCAGGGCTGGACGCTCGCCCCCGCGACGGGCCGCCCCGACGCCCGCGCCCTCGCCGCGGCCGCCCGCGCCGGCGCCCCGGTCCCGCTCGCGGCCTTCCGGCGCGCCGCCGGCGCCCTCGCCACCGCGATCCTCAACACCGCCTCCGTCCTCGACGTCCGCGACGTCGTCATCGGCGGCGGCGTCGCGGCCGCGGGCGACCTGCTCCTCGATCCGCTGCGCGCCGCGATCACCGCCCGCGCCGGCATGCCGCACCTGCGCGACCTGCGCGTGTCCTCCACGACCCTGGAGCGCGACGCCGGCCTCTACGGCGCCGCCGCCCTCGCCCTCCTCGCCTCCGGCGAACCCCTGCGCCCCACCCCCTGAACCAGACCCTCAACGCTTCCTTAAAGACGCCATAAGGAGGGCGGCGGGGCCGGGGAACGGTGCGAGGTTCGTGGTGTGGCACTGCGAATGGGCAAAGACACCGGTTCGTTCGCCCTCGGTCAGCCGGGGGAGCGGATGCGCCCCGCGGTGGTCGCCCGGGCCTTCCAGGGGCTGCCGCCCGCGCACCGCGAGATCCTCACCGAGACGGTCTTCCGGGACCGGTCGGTCAACGAGGCCGCCGCCTCGCTGGGGGTGCCGGTCGACGTGGTCAAGGTCCGCGTCTACCACGCGCTCCGGGCGCTCAGCGCGGCCGTGGAGACGCCGCGGACGTTCGCGTGACGCCCGCGAGGCTGCGGACGATGGCGGCGAACGCCTCGACGAGCGGGCCTCCGTCCGCCCAGGCGAGCGCGACGCGCAGCGGCTCCACG
The DNA here is from genome assembly GCF_040492065.1 of Actinomadura sp. NPDC000929. Lineage (NCBI taxonomy): Bacteria > Bacillati > Actinomycetota > Actinomycetes > Streptosporangiales > Thermomonosporaceae > Actinomadura > Actinomadura sp. NPDC000929. The sequence goes on from NZ_JBEUPA010000143.1 coordinate 8,416, forward strand.
TCCGTGAGCGGCACCCAGGACAGTCCGGGACGCGCGTAGTACAGCGCCATGCTGGACGGCGCGAAGCAGATGGCCGTGCCCTCGGCGACCTGTTCGAGCATCTCCTCGACGTTGTCGTTGGTGGGCCCCCAGCGCGGGGCGGACCCGTCAGGGCGGGGGTTGACCGCCCACCAGTCCACCCACTCGCGGGGGGCGCGCTCGGTCCACATGAGGGGCTCGTCCTTGACGTCCATGATGGAGACGCCCTCGGCGGAGGCGAGCGGATGGCCCGCGGGGAGGCCCACGACGCGGGGCTCGGTGTGGACGGTCTCGGAGTGCAGGCCGCCCAGGTCGGCGGGGAGCCACACGAACGCCACGTCCACCTGCCCGGCGCGGAGAGCCGCGGTCTCGCCGCCCCAGTCGAAGCGCTTGGGCTCGACGCGGACGCCGGGGTGGGCGCGGGCGAACTCGGCGCGGGCCCGGGTCGTCAGCTCGCCGGCGCCGCTGGCCTCGAACCCGACGCGCAGGACGCCGGTCTGCCCGCGCCGGTGCCGCTCGGCGACGGCGGCGACGCGGTCGGCCTGCCGGACGGTGCGGCGCGCCTCGGCGATCACGTCGCGGCCGGCCGGGGTGGGGGTCACGCCGCCCGCGTGCCGGTCGAACAGCCGGACGCCGAGCTCGGCTTCGAGCCTGCGCAGGGCGTAGGAGAGCGCGGGCTGGCTGACGTAGAGGGCCTCGGCCGCCCGGCCGAGGTTGCCCGCGTCCGCGATCGCGGCGAGGTAGCGCAGCTGGCGCAGCTCCATCCGGGCATCATAAACGCTCTTTATCGGACGGGAGAAGTTCTGTCTTGGACGGCGGGGCCGCTGAGCTGCGATAACTGTGGTCATGACGAACATTTCTGATAATGGACGGGTCTGGCTGATCACCGGGGCGAACTCGGGCTTCGGAAGGGCGATCGCCGAGGCGGCGCTGGCGGCCGGGGACACGGTGGTCGCGGCGGCGCGGCGGCCCGAGACGCTGGACGACCTCGTGGCGCGCCACCCGGGGCGGGTCGCCGCGGTCGCGCTGGACGTCACCGACCAGGCGAGGGTCGCGGACGTGGTCGCGGACGCGGTGCTGTGGCACGGGCGGATCGACGTGCTGGTCAACAACGCCGGGCGCGGTGTCGTCGGCGCCGTGGAGGAGACCACCGACCGTGAGCTGCGCGAGCTGATGGACCTGCACTTCTTCGGTCCGGCGGCGCTGGTCCGGGCGGTGCTGCCGCACATGCGCCGGCAGGGGAGCGGCGCCGTCGTGCAGATGTCGAGCATGGGCGGCCGGTTCTCCTTCCCCGGCGTGGGCGCCTACTCGGCGACCAAGTTCGCTCTGGAGGGCCTGTCGGAGGCGCTGGCGCAGGAGGTCGCGCCTTTCGGGATCAAGGTTCTGGTGGTCGAGCCGGGGGCGTTCCGGACGTCGTTCGCCGGCGGCGGCCTGCACCAGACGGCCGCGATGCCGGAGTACGCGGGCAGCGTCGGCCCGGTCCGGGCGAACCTGCCGGGCAGCGACGGCAGGCAGCCGGGCGATCCGGCCAAGGCCGCCGCGGCGATCCTGAAGGCGCTCGACGCCGATGACACGCCGCTCAGGCTGCCGCTGGGCAACGACGCCGCGGACGCCGTGGACGCCGCCCTCGCCGGAGCGCGGAAGGAGTTCGCGGCTTGGGAGCCGATCTCCCGGGGCACCGATTTCGAGGAATGAGCCGATAAATGGGTTGCCGGGGCGGAACCGCCCCGGCACCATGGACGTCGTAGGGAAGAAAGCCGGAAAGACGGGATCGGGAAGGGGAGTCGCGATGCGACGTCGAATGCGCAGCAGCCATTCCGGTCTCGGGAGCCGCCGACGGACGTGACCCGCACGTCCTGACGCCGACCGCCCGAAGACCACGGGCGGTCTTTTTCGTTTCCGGAGGGTTGGCCGAGCGGAAAGGCAGCGGCTTGCTAAGCCGTCGTCAGGGTCACCCCTGCGCGAGTTCGAATCTCGCACCCTCCGCGCTGAGCAGGGACGCTGGTGCGTCCGGCGGTCTCATAAACCGCAGCAGGCAGGTTCGATTCCTGCGCTCAGCACGCAAGAACACGTCTCCGTGGCGCAGTGGAGAGCGCGCCGGGTTGCGGACCCGGAGGCCGCAGGTTCGATTCCTGCCGGAGATACGGCTTTCGTGGTGTAGTGGTCTGCACACCAGGTTGTGGTCCTGGAAGTGTCGGTTCGATCCCGACCGAGAGCCCTATGTATTTTGTCCGACCGTGACCGGCAGATATTGCTCAGGTGCTGGTATCCGGTTGCGTTGCGTTTGATCGAACCTGGAAAAACCTTCCGCATGTACTGTTCCTCCCCGCAGGCGTTGCGGACCCGCGTCGTCGGCCTGAGCCTGCTCGCCGTGCTGGCGCTGACCGTCCACGGCGGTCCCGCCCGGGCGGCATCGGGCCCCGCGCCCTACCTCGACCCGCGGCTCTCGGTGGAGGACCGCGTCGACGATCTGCTCGACCGAATGAGCCTGGCCGACAAGCTCGGCCAGATGACGCAGCCGGAGCGGCGCTACGTGACGCCGGAGGAGGTCACCCGCTACCGGATCGGGTCGGTGCTGTCCAGCGGAGGGTCGTCGCCCAGCCCGAACACGCCGCGGAGCTGGGCGGACATGACCGACGGCCTCCGGCGGGCCGCGCTCGCCGCGCCGCTGCGCGTCCCGATGATGTACGGCGTCGACGCGGTGCACGGCCACAACAACGTGGCCGGGGCGACGATCTTCCCGCACGACATCGGGCTCGGCGCTGCCCGCGACCCGGCCCTCGTCCGCCGGATCGGCGCGGCGACCGCGGAGGAGATGACGGGGACGGGCGCGGACTGGGATTTCGCGCCCTGCGTGTGCGTGGTCCGCGACGACCGCTGGGGCCGGACGTACGAGTCGTTCGGCGAGGTGCCCGAGCTGCCCGCGATGATGACGACGCTCGTCGAGGGGCTCCAGGGGGACCGGCTGGGCGGCCCCGCGTCCGTCCTGGCCACGGCGAAGCACTACCTCGGGGACGGCGGCACCGAGGGCGGCGACGACCGCGGCGACACCCGGATCTCGGAGAAGGAGCTCCGCGCGGTCCACCTGCCGCCGTTCCGCGAGGCCGTAAAGCGCGGCGTCGGCTCGGTGATGGTCTCCTACAGCTCGTGGAACGGGCTGAAGATGCACCGGAACAAGTACCTGATCAGCGATGTCCTCAAGCGCGAGCTGGGCTTCACGGGCTTCGTCGTCTCCGACTACAACGGCATCGACGAGATCGACGGGAAGCGGGGGTTCACCGAGGAGGAGGTCGCCGCCGCGGTCAACGCCGGGATCGACATGGTCATGGTGCCGGCCGAGTGGCGCCGGTTCATCGACCACCTGCGGGACGCGGTGAAGGACGGCGCCGTCCCGATGTCCCGCGTCGACGACGCGAACCGCCGCATCCTGACGAAGAAGTTCGAGCTGGGCCTGTTCGAGCGGCCGCTGGCCGACCGCTCGTACCTGAGGACGGTGGGGAGCACCGCGCACCGCGCGCTCGCCCGGCGCGCGGTCGCCCGGTCGCAGGTGCTGCTGAAGAACGCCGGCGGCGTCCTGCCCCTGGACGACGACGACAAGGTCTTCGTCGCGGGTCGCAGCGCCGACGACATCGGCATGCAGTCGGGCGGCTGGACGATCACCTGGCAGGGCGCGCCGGGCCCGGTCACGAAGGGCACGACGATCCTGCAGGGCATCCGCAGGGCGGCGGACCCGTCCGCGACCGTCGCCTACAGCAGGGACGGGACGGGCATCGACAGGTCCTACGACGCGGCGATCGCGGTCGTCGGCGAGAAGCCGTACGCCGAGTACCACGGCGACCTCACCGGCGGCATGGGCCTCGACGACGCCGACCTGAAGACGATCGACCGGCTGCGGGCGTCCGGCGTCCCGGTGGTCGTGGTGCTGGTGTCGGGACGTCCGCTGGACATCGCCTCGCAGCTGCCGAAGTGGAGCGCGCTCGTCGAGGCGTGGTTGCCGGGCAGCGAGGGGGCGGGCGTCGCCGACGTCCTGTACGGGGCCGCCGCACCCACCGGCAGGCTTCCCGTGACGTGGATGCGAGCGGCCTCCCAGCAGCCCATCAACAGGGGCGACGGCAAGAAGCCCCTGTTCCCCTTCGGCTACGGCCTCACGTACGAGTGAGCGCCTCCTTCAGGACGTCGTCCAGCGGGGACGCGGCGACCCCGAACGTCTCCTCGATCGCTGAGGAGTCGGCGGTGAACGGCCGGTGCGACATGTGCTGCGTCTCCCACATCTCCTCCCAGAACGGGTCCGTGAGGCTCAGCAGGGTCAGTTCGCGGTCCGTCATGGTGTCCAGGCGCGGTTCGGGGACGCCGGCGAGCGCGGCGAGGCGTCCGGCGACTTCGCGCACCGACGCGGTGATCGTCGGGGCGTGCCACGGCCGGCCCCATCCGCGCGCGTCGCGGGCGACGGCGACGAGCGCGCGGGCGGTGTCGCCGATCGCCGAGTAGGCGTGCGGGACGTCGAGCTCCGCCGGGACGAGCGCCGGGCGTCCGGCGAGCACCTTCGGCTGCACCATGAGCGTGAAGACGGAGTAGGCCCCGGCGCCGATGAACTGGCCGGCGCGCACCTCCGCGGCCCGCACCCGACCGGCGTCGTGCGCCTCCTTGGCCCGAAGCCACATCTCGGCGCGCACCCGCCCCTTGGACCCGGTCGCCTCCAGCGGGCGCTCCTCGGTGACCGGGCCGTCCACCGGCCCGTATCCGTAGAGGTTGCCCAGCATGACGTACCCCGCGCCGGACCGTTCGGCGGCGGTCAGGATCGAGCCGAACAGCGCGGGCAGCAGGTCCGGCCACGTGTGGTAGGCGGGCGCCGCCGCGTTGAACACGGTCGCGGCGCCCTCGGCGAGCCGGCTGAGCGCGCCGGTGTCGGTGGCGTCCAGCGCGAGCGGCTCGATGAGCGGGTGCTCCGGCCCCGCTCCGCTGCGGGACACCATCCGGACGCGGTCGCCCGCGTCGGCGAGGAGGAGAGCGGTGGCGGTGGCGGTGGCTCCCCTGCCGACGACGACATGAAACGGCATGATTCACTCCAGTGAGGTAGCGGCCGGGCATCCGGCCGTCGCACGCTCCACTCTGCGGTCCGCCGCCCCCGGGCGGCAGGGGCCCGATCGCCAATCGTCCGGAGGTTCTGGCCAGATGCACACGGTCGCGGTCGTCGTCGTCCCGCCGGTGATGAGCTTCGATGTGACGATCCCGGAGATGGTGCTGGGCGCCGCCGAGGCGGATGGCGGTCCCGCCTACGAGCTGCTGCTCTGCGCCGCCGAGCCGGGGCGTCCGCTGGAGACCGTCGGCGGCCTGGACGTCGTCGCCCCGCACGGGCTGGACGCCGTGCGCGGCGCGGACAGCGTCATCGTGGTGGGCAGCGGGGGCCGCACCGGCATCGAGCGGCCCGTCCTGGACGCCCTGCGCGCCGCGGAGGGCACGGGGAAACGCGTCGCGGCCATCTGCACGGGGGCCTTCGTGCTCGGCGAGGCGGGCCTGCTGGATGGGCGCCGTGCCACGACGCACTGGGGCCTCACCGGCGACCTGGCCCGCCGCTTCCCCGCCGCGAAGGTCGTCCCCGACGTCCTGTACGTCACGGACGGAACCGTGCTGACCTCGGCCGGGGCCGCCGCCGGGATCGAGCTGTGCCTGCACCTGATCCGCGAGGACCACGGCGCCGCGGTGGCGGCCGGGGCGGCGCGGCTGACGGTCGCGGCGCCCCCGCGTCCCGCCGGCCAGGTCCAGCGCCTCGAAGACCCGCTGCCCGCCGGACCGGACGTGTCGCTCGCCGAGACCCGCGCCTGGGCCGTGCGGCGCCTGGGGGAGCCGCTCACCCTCGCCGACCTGGCCCGGCACGCGCGCGTCAGCACCCGCACGCTGACGCGCCGGTTCCACGCGGAGACGGGTTACAGCCCGTTGCAGTGGCTGCTGCACCAGCGGATCGACCGGGCACGCGAGCTGCTGGAGGGCACCGCGCTCCCGATGGAGCAGGTCGCCCGCCGCTGCGGCCTCGGCAGCGCCGACTCCCTGCGCCTGCACTTCGTCCGCAGGCTCGGCGTGACCCCGAGCGCCTACCGCTCCGCTAGTCGGCGAGCGCGGCCAGTGCCCTCTGGAGGTCCTCGGACGCCTGGTCTGCCGGCTTCTTCCCGGTGAGCGCCGCGGTGACGTGCTCCTGGACGGCGGCGCTGACCTCGCTGTAGCGGACGACGACCGGGCGCGGCCGCGCCTTGTCCATGCCCTGCCTCAGCACCGGCAGGTACGGGTACCGCTTGATCATTTCGGGGTCGCGGTAGAGGGCGGCGAGGGACAGCGGGAAGGACTGGGCCCTGCCGTACTCCCTCTGGACGGCCGGGCTGACGATGTGGGCGACGAAGTCGCGGGCGGTGGCCTGGTGCCTGGAGAACGCCGACACGGCCAGGTTGTTGCCGCCGAGCGTCCCCGAGCCCGGCCCGTCCTCTCCCGGGATCGGCGCGACGCCGAACTTCCCGGCCACCTCCGAGCCGTCCTTCCCGGCCGCGAGGGCGTAGACGTAGGCCCAGTTGCGGTGGAAGACGAGATGCCCCTCCTGGAACGCGCGGCGGCCCTCCTCCTCCTTGAAGGTGATGGCCTTCCGCGGGACGGTGCCGTTCCGGAAAGCGTCCACGAGGAACCTCAGCCCGGCCTTGGCCTGCGGGGTGTCCACCCGCGGCCTGCCCGACGAGTCGAAGACCTCTCCGCCCGCGGACTGGACGGCCTCGGAGTAGTTGACCGTGAGCCCCTCGTACTTCCCGTACTGGCCCGCGTAGCAGTCGACGCCCCTGCCCCCGGGCGTCCGGCGGACCTTCGCGCAGGCGTCGCGCAGCTCGGCCCACGTCTTCGGCGGACCCTTCACCCCGGCCTCGGCGAGGAGGTCCTCGCGGTAGTAGAGGACGCCGGTCCCGGTCAGCCACGGCGCCGCGTACAGCCTGCCGCGGTACTTCCCGGTCTCCAGGGCCGCCGGGACGAACGAGGAGGCGTCGACCAGCCCGTCCGGCAGCGGCAGGACCCAGCGGCGCGCGGCGAACTCCGCCGTCCACACCGCGTCCAGCCGGACGACGTCGTAGGCGTCCGACTCGATCCGCATGTTCTGGACGAGCTGCTGCCGCGCCTGGTCGCCGTCCTCGGGCAGCTCGACGAGCCGGACTCTCTCCTTCGGGTGGCCGTCGTTCCACGCGGCGACGAGCCGCTGCACGGTCCCGGTGAGGTCCTTGCCGGTGGCGACCGTGATGGGCCCCCGGCCGTCGTTGCGCGCGGGCGACGACCCGCCGGACGAGCCGCCGCACGCGGCCGCCGCGAGGGCCAGGGACAGCGCCGCGGCGACGGTCGGCAGGAGTCTGGTGGTCATGGGCTCACCGCGCCTTTCGCCGGGGACGACCGCGGGTCGAGTTCGATGACGGTGCCGTCCAGCCGGGCCCGTTCGGCCGCCCATACGACGCGGTGCGAGGCGAGGCTCTCCCGGGGACCGGTGCTGAGCGGGGCGGGGTCGCCCGCCGCCAGCGCGGCGACGAACGCGTCGGCCAGCGCGTCGTCGTCATCGTCGTGCCGTCCGTCGGACGCGCCGCCGGGAGGGGCGGCGCCGGGCTCGACGGTCTCGCTCTCGCCGGTGACGAAGTCGCGGACCGTGATGCGGAGGCCGTCGCCCTCCAGGGAGCCGGACGTCCCGAAGACGCGCGTCTGGCGCGGGGCGGCCGCCGCGAACGCGGTCATGGTGAACACGCCGGTCGCGCCGGACGGGAACTCCATGTTCACGACCTGGTGGTCGACCACATCGTTGTCGCAGGCGTAGACGCAGCGCCCGTACGGGCCCTCGCGCAGCGCCCGCAGGACGCCCGCCTCGGTGCGGTCGTCGGTGACCGCGCCGAGCGGCCACCTCTCGCGGGCGGGATCGCCGAGGCACGCCAGGTACAGCCGGGTCGCGGAGTAGGGGCAGCGGGGCTCCACGGCGCAGTCGACGCAGCGGTCGGCGGCGCCGGGCGGCCGCTCCCGCGGGCGGAAGTGCGACAGCCGCCCGAACGAGGACACCCGCGCGGGGACCTCGCCCATCACGTGGATCAGCCAGTCGAGGTCGTGGCACGACTTCGTCATCAGCATCGGCCCGGACTCGTCCGCCCGCCGCCAGTTGCCGCGCACGTAGGAATGGGCGTGGTGCCACCAGCCGACCGGTTCGAGGTGCTGGACGCTGACCGGGGCGCCGATCCGGCCGTCCTCGATCAGCCTCCTGAACGCGCGGGTGTACCGGCTGTAGCGCATCACGTGGCAGACGGCGAGCATCACCCCGGCGCGCTCGACGGCGTCGACGATGCGCAGCGCGTCCGCCTCGGACGTCGCCATCGGCTTCTCCAGCAGGATGTGGCAGCCGAGGCCGGCGAACCGGATCGCGGGCTCGGCATGCTCGGCGTCCTGCGTCGCGATGATCACTCCGTCGGCGGGGCGGCCCCCGGCGGCCATCTCCCGCCAGCCGGGAAAGACCTGATCCGGCGCGAGGCCGTGCTCGGCCGCGAACCGGGCGCGCCGCGCGGGGTCGGGCTCGGCGACCGCGACGATCCGGCCGATCCCGGCCTCCCGGATCCGTGCCGCGTAAGCGCGGCCGCGCAGCCCCGCTCCGGCCACCGCGATCGTCGGCCCCGTCCGCTGCATCGCCGCGCCCTTCCGACCTGGCCGTCCGCGCCGCCGGGGAACCGGGGGCCGACTTACGCAAGGTGCTTTCATAAGTAGTCTGGCCATAATGTCGTCCGTCCGCCGAACGCTGTCAAGGGGTACCCGTGCCGCACCACTCTCTCCACGGAGGCGACCCCTCGGTGCTCCGCCGGCTCAACTCCGCCGCGACGCTGCGGGCGCTGCGCGACGGCGGCGAGGCGACGCTGTCGGAGCTGGCCCGGCGCGTCGGGCTGTCCCGGCCCACCACCGAGGGCGTGCTGGGCGAGCTGATCGACCGCGGCCTGGCCGCCGAGGACGCGCCGCGCCCGGGCGGCGGGCTCGGCCGTCCCGCCCGCCGCTACCGGTTCCGCGCGGAGGCCGGGCACGCCCTCGGCGTCGACGTCGACGCGCACCGGGTGCGGCTGCTCCTCGCCGACGTCTCCGGCGAGGTCGTCGGCGGGCACCGCGCCGGCCTCCCCGGGGGCGCGGAGCCCGGCGAGCGGATCGCGGCGGTGCGCGCCGCGGTCAGGGCGTGCCTGGCCGGGGCGGGCGTCGACCGGCGGTCGCTGCGGGCCGTCGCGGTCGGCACCCCCGGCGTCGTCGCCCCCGACGGGACGATCACGTCCTGCACGGTCGTGCCCGGGTGGGAGGGCGTCCACCTGGCGCGCGAGCTGGGCCGCTCGTTCTCCTGCCCCGTCCTCGTCGAGAACGACGCCAACCTCGCCGCCATGGCCGAGCGGTGGCGCGGCACCGCCCGCGACGCCGACGACGTCGTCTGCGTCTACGCCGCCCTGCACACCGGCATGGGCGCGATCATCGGCGGCCGCCTGCACCGGGGACGCTGGGGGGCGGCGGGCGAGATCGGCATGCTGGACGAGCTGGGCCTGCGGGACACGGCCGCCTCCCTGGTGCCGGACGCCGGATCCGGCCCCCTCCTCGTCGAGGAGGCGGAGCGCGTCCTGGACGCGGCCGGGCGCGGGTCCGCCGAGGCGCGGGACCGGGTGGAGCGGCTCGCCGCCCGGATGGCGCGCGGCGTCGCGGCGATGGCCCTCGCCCTCGACCCGGAGACGATCGTGGTCGGCGGCCCCCTGGCCGGGGCCGGCGCGCCGCTGGTCGCCGCGCTGCGCGAGCGGGTCGCCCCGCTGTCCCTGAGCCCGGTCCGGATCGAGGGCTCCGAACTCGGGGACGAGTCGGTGGCCCTCGGCGCCGTCCGCCTCGCCCTCGACAGGATCGACGAGGACCTGTTCCGTCTCGCGCCCCCGTCCGACCCCGGCGAGGAGCCCCGGGGCCGCCCGCCCGCATCGGCGTGAAGGGCTGACCGGCGCGAATGATAAAACCGCCCGAAACGAACCTGTGCCTACAAACCGCTTTTGCGCCCCTTGAGTTCTTAGGAGATCAGTGCGCTGCGGACCGCGAAATGACCCTCTGTGCTGTCGGTGGGGCCCGGTAAGGTCTCCGGTGTACTGGTGGAGAGGGGACGACGAACGGACAGGAGCGACATGAGCGCACAACCCGTAGAGCCACTCCTCCCCGGGCAGGTCCACCGCGTCCCGAGAACGATCAAGGGCATCGCCGACTGCCTGCCCCGGGAGAAGCGGGATCAGTTTCTCGGCGAGGTCATGGACGCCAGGTTCGGCCCTGAACTGACGAACCTGCTGTCGGGATGGCATGCGGAAGCGATGTTCGGCCAGGTGCCCGACCGCGAGGAGCGTCGCGCGAGGGCGACCGAGGAGATGAGGGCGGGAAGAAAGATCTCCCTGGAGGAGATCAGGGCCGGACGCCGCTTTCGCAGCGGAAACGAGTGACCGCTCGCAAGAGCGGCTGGACGGTCTTCTGCTCTGAGACGGCGGGCCTGATCCTCCACTCCTCTCTCCCGAAACAGATCGAAGACCGCCTTGTCGAGTACCTCTGCGAGCTGGCCTGGCAGGGTGGTGCCGCGGTCGACCTGGGGTTACCGCCGCCAGGGAAGCCGCTCGACGAGGCCGGAGTCGCTTATGCGGTCTCGCTCGACGACATCGACGCGTCCATCGAGTATCTGGTCGTCCGCGATATCAAGGAGTTCCACATCACCGATATCAGCTGGGCCGGCTGACCCGACGTCGCCTGACCTGACGCCGGTTGGCTCGGTGGGCGGGGGCTAGGGGGTGAGCGGGGGGTCGAAGTGCCAGCCCTCGGCGAGCAGGGCGTCGATCGCCTCGACGGCGGCGGCCAGGCGCCGCTCGTGGGGGCCCGTCACGGTGAGGTGGGGGAGGCCCTGCTTCTCCAGTTCCTCCTGGAAGCGCTCCGACATCCACGACCTGATCCGCTCGCCGTCGCGCCAGCCGTCCTGCTCGAAGGGGACGCCCGTGTGATCGGTCACGATCCACAGGTGGTGCGGCGTCCGCCCGTGGACCGCCTCGACCTCGGGAGCCGACGCGCCGACGTAGCGCTCGTGCCAGATCACCGTGGCGAACGCGTCGGTGTCGCAGACCAGCAGCGGCGAGCCCGACCGGGCCGCCGCGTCCTCCAGGGCCGCGTGGTGCTCGGCGATCCGGGTGAACTCGGCCGACTCCCACACCAGGTCCTCCAGGCGCGGGGACGGGTCGCCCTCCCGCCGCCGGACGGCGGCCAGCTTCTCCTCGGTGAACGTCCGGCCGTACTCCGGCACCCACCGGGTCGCCTCCCACACCCCGCCCCGCCGCGCGTAGTGGGCCGCGAGCGCGCGGGCCAGCGTGGTCGTGCCGGTCGACTCGGCGCCCACGACCACCACCCGCCGCGCCAGGTACGCCCGGACGGGCGGCGAGAGGTACTCCCAGTGGGCCACGGGGTCCTCCCGCACGGCGGTGCCGCTCACCGGGAAGCGCTCGCGCGGCGGGTCGACCGGGACGTGCGCGGCCGAGAAGCGCTCGGCCAGTTCCGGTCCGTACGCCTCCGAGCTGAACACCGCGTCCACCGGCGGGACGGACGCGCCGAGCCCCGACCGCATCGCCAGGCCCGCCCGGAACGCCGCGACGTGCGCCGACCAGGCCTCGTCGGACTCGTAGTCGATCTCCGCGTCGTCCACCACCGGGACGATCTCCACGTGCGGCTGCCGGTGCGCCTCGCGCAGCCACGCCGTGCGCAGCGCCAGTGGGATGCTCTCCGCCGTGGACGCCGCCACGACGACGCTCACCCGGGCGCAGGACGCGGCGGCCGTGTCGATCAGATGGTGGTGCCCGGCGTGCGGCGGATAGAACTTGCCGATGACCAGGCCGTGCTCGTGCTTCACGCGGCCACCGCCGGGGCGAGGGGCCGCGCGCGCAGGTCGCGGCGCCACGCCAGCAGCCCGGACACGCACAGCGCCAGGAACACGACGTAGAGGGCGCTGGTGAGCTTGAGGTCCTTGGCGAAGTACAGCGGGATGTAGACGAGGTCGGCGGCGATCCACAGCCACCACGACTCCAGCAGCTTGCGCGACTGCCCGTAGGTCGCCATGAGGGAGAGCGCGGTGGTGAGGGCGTCCCAGAACGGGACGGTGGAGTCCGTCCATGCCGACAGCGCCCAGGTCAGGAACGCGGTGCCGGCGGCGCCCGCGGCGATCAGGGCGGCCCACTCCGCGCCCCGCGTGCGCCGCACCGGGAGCCGGTCGCGGCCGTCCCCGCCGTACAGCCACACCCACCAGCCGTAGAGCTGGAGCGCGACGTAGACGACCTGGAGGCCGGCGTCGGCGTAGAGGCCGCCGTCCAGGAACACCAGGCCGAGCAGGATCACGTTCGCGATGCCGATCGGCCAGTTGAGGATGTTCTGCCGGACGACGAGCCACACGTTGACGGCGCCGGTCGCGAAGCCGAGCAGCTCCGCCCACGTGGTGGGGACCGACCCGAGATGGAAGGCGGGGTCGAGCAGCGGACCGAGCGGGACGTTCACCGACATGAGCGCAATGATCACATATCGTCAGTCGGACGACAAGTGGATCAAGGGGCGGGAGACGGCGTTCGCTTGACAAATGAGTGAGCGCTCACTCAGAATCGAGGGCATGGCACCCGACGAGGAGGCACCGATGTATCCCGAGCTCAACGGCATGGTCGCGGTCGTCACCGGCGGCTCGCGCGGCATCGGCGCCGCCACGGCACGCGCGTTCGCCGCCGAGGGCGCCAGGGTCGCGGTCCTCGGGCGCGACCGGGCGGCGCTCGACCGGGTGGCCGGGGAGACCGGCGGGATCGGCGTCGCGGCCGACGTCACCGACCTGGCCGCCGTCGAGGCCGCGCGCCTGCGGATCGAGGACGAGCTCGGTCCGGCCGGCGTCCTGTGCGCCTTCGCGGGCGGCGGCATCGCGCGCCCGGGCCCGACCGCGGCCATGACCGAGCAGGAGTGGCGGTCGGTCCTGGACGGCAACCTCACCGCGACCTTCCTCACCCTGAAGGCGTTCCTGCCCGGCATGCAGGAGCGGAAGGCGGGGTCGATCATCACGATGTCGTCCTCGGCCGGGCGGCTGCCGACGAACCTGCCGGGCGGCGGCGGCCGCGAACTGGGCAACCCGTGGGGCGCCCCCGTCGCCTACGAGGCCGCCAAGGCGGGCGTCCAGGCCCTCACCCGCCACGCCGCCGCCGAAGCCGGGCGGGACGGCGTCCGCGTCAACTGCGTCGCCCCGGGAACGATCCGCACCGAGCGCACCGCGCGGTTCATGCCCGAGGAGACCCAGGCCGCCGTGGCCGCCTCCCACCCGCTCGCCCGCCTCGGCGAGCCGGGCGACGTGGCGGCCGCCGCGCTCTTCCTGGCCTCGTCCCAGTCCGCCTGGCTGACGGGCCTCACCCTCGACGTCACCGGCGGCCGCGTCATGCTCTGACCCGCGGGACGCGGAAGGGCCCTCGCCACCCCGGCGAGGGCCCTTCCGTGTTCCGTGCGCGGCTACGCGACGATGAGCAGCGGGTTCTGGAGCAGCTCGGCGAGCCGGGCCAGGAACTTCGCGGCCGTCGCGCCGTCGGTGGCACGGTGGTCGACCGACAGGGTGACCGTCATGCGCTTGCCGGGGACGACCTGCCCGTCGCGGACGACGGGGTCGTCGCGGACGGCGCCCACCGCGAGGATGGCGGCCTCCGGCGGGTTGATCACCGCGGAGAACGAGTCGACGCCGAACATGCCGAGGTTGCTGACGCTGAACGTGCCGCCGCTCATCTCCCGGGCGGACAGCTTGCCGTCGCGGGCCTTGGCGGCGAGCTCGCGGGTCTCCCGGCCGATCTGCGAGACGCTCATGCGGTCGGCGTCGCGGACGACCGGCACGACCAGGCCGTCCTCGACCGCCACCGCCACGCCGACGTGCACCCGCTTGTGGAAGAGCAGGTTCTCCTCGGTGTAGGAGACGTTCACCGCCGGGTGCTCGCGCAGGGCCGTCGCCACCGCCTTCACGACCAGGTCGTTCACGCTGACCTTCGCCGGGGCGAGCGCCTCGTTGAGCGTCGCGCGGAACGCCAGCAGGGCCTCGGCGTCCACCTCGCGGTTGAGGTAGAAGTGCGGCGCCTCGCGCTTGCTCTCGGTCAGCCGCCGGGCCGCGACCTTGCGGAAGCGGTTCAGCGGGACGGCCTCCACGTCCGGGTCGTCGGCCCGGGCCTGGACGGCGGGCGCCGACGGCGCGGGAGCCGCGGGGGCCTGGGCGGCGGCCGGAGCGGGCGCCGCCGGACCGGCGGAGCGCACG
>NZ_JBEUPA010000144.1:0-22538 GCF_040492065.1 Actinomadura sp. NPDC000929
TCCACAGAAGCAGAGATGTGTGCCGGGCGTTTACGCGGGGGGGGGGTGGGCGTGGCGGGGGGCCGCCGCGCACGGCCGCACCGGCCGCCCGGCTCGCGCGCGGCGGCGTCCGCGCTCCGGCGCCTGTGGACACCCGCTGTGGAAAACCTGGGGAAAGGCGCGGTGAGAGATCCTCAACCTGTGGATAACTCGCGGTCAGCGCCAGCGGGTCGACAGGACCACGCCCAGGATGATCGCGGTGAAGCCGATTCCCAGGTTCCAGTTGTGCAGGTCGGTCATGTACGGCACGTCCGTACCCGTGCTGGCCGTCACGTAGAAGACAGCGATCCAGATCAGGCCGACGAGCCACAGAGCGACCATCGTCGGCACGAGCCAGCGCGGGCTGACCTCGGGCGCCTTGGACTTCTGCGGGGGCGTGTAGACGGCCTTCTTGCGCACTTTGGACTTGGCCACGGTGGGATCGATCTCCTCGGGCGTCCGGCGGCCGGAGCGTCGGACCGCGCATGGGTGTTTTGTCGGTTAGCGTAGTCGCTGGTGAGCAGCGTACGGCGTCCGGCGTGGGGAAGCATCATCCCAGTTCTCACGCTCCTTGCGGGAACCTTGTTCGCGGCGAGCGCGAGCACGGCCCGCGGCACGAGCCTGCGCGAACAGGGCCGGACCAGGATCACCGAGCTCATCACCGCGGAGCAGCGCCGGGGCCGGCAGGATCGTGCCGAGTACCGGCGACTGCGCCGCCAGGTCGACGGTATCTCCCGGGAGGCCGGACGTCACGACGCCCGGGTGAAAAACGCTCAGGCGGAGGCCGACCGGCTCGCCGCCGAGGCCGGTTTCACCCCCGCCGCCGGCCGCGCCGTCCGCGTCTCGCTGGACGACGCGCCGCAGCCGAAGTCGGGCGAGCTGCCCCGCGGCGTCCGCCCGGACGACCTGGTGGTGCACCAGGGGGACGTCCAGGCCGTCGTCAACGCGCTGTGGGCGGGCGGCGCCCGCGCCATGCAGATCATGGACCAGCGGGTGATCTCGACCAGCGCGGTGCGGTGCGTCGGCAATACGCTGATCCTCCAGGGCGTGGTGTACTCGCCGCCGTTCCGGATCACCGCCGTCGGAGATCCGGCCCGGCTGCGCGCCGCGCTCGGCGCGTCCCGCGAGATCGCGGTCTACCGCGAGTACGTCCGCGCCTACGGGCTCGGCTACGCGGTGCGGACGATGGAACGCGCCACGCTGCCGGCCTACACCGGCAACGTGACCATGAAGCACGCTACGGTTCCGGCGGAACCGCCCGAAGGCGGCTGAACCCCCCGGAAGAGGAGGACGCGGTGCGGACGGTGATCCGTGGCATGGGCGAGCTGTGCATCACCGCCGGGCTGGTCGTCATGCTGTTCGTGACGTACGAGCTGTGGGGCACCGGCCAGTACACCAAGGGCGCCCAGGACGAGCTCGGCGACGAGATGATGAAGAACTGGCGGGCCACCAAGGTCACCACTGAGCGGGTCAGGCTCGGCCGGGGCCTCGCCGTGATCCGCATCCCCCGGTTCGGCGAGCACTACCGCTTCGTCGTGATCGAGGGCGTCGACCGGGCCGACCTGCGCAAGGGGCCCGGCCACTACCCGGGCAGCGCGCTGCCCGGCCAGGTCGGGAACTTCGTGGTCTCCGGGCACCGGACCACCTACTCCGCGCCGTTCAACCGGCTCGGCGAACTCGAGCGCGGCGACAGGATCCTCATCGACACCCGGGACGAGCAGTACGTCTACAAGGTCACCGACCGGCGGATCGTGAAGCCGTCGGCGGTGGAGGTGACCGCGCCCGTCCCCTTCCACCCGAAGCGGCGGCCGACCGAGCGGCTCCTCACGCTCACCACCTGCCACCCGAAGTACTCCGCCGCCCAACGAATGGTCGTCTTCGGCGAGCTGGCCGAGGCCCTGCCGCGCGCGGCGTCGGCCCGGGCCGCCGGGACGTAGGAGGCCCCGTGTACGCATGGATCTGGCGCCGGCTGCCCGGCTCCTGGCAGACCAAGACCGCGACCGCGCTCGGACTGCTCGTCGCGGTCGCCGTCCTCCTCTGGTACGTCGTGTTCCCGTGGATCGAACCCAAGGTCCAGTTCGACCACGGCGTCGTGCAGGACCCGGCGCCGTCCGGCTCCGCCACCCCGGGCTGACCGGCGATGCGCGTCCTCGTCGTCGACAACCACGACAGCTTCGTCTACAACATCGTCCAGTACCTGCTGGAGCTCGGCGCCGACTGCCTGGTCAGGGACCGTTCGGACGTCGCCGTCGAGGACGCCGCCGGCGTCGACGGCGTCCTGCTCAGCCCCGGCCCCGGGCATCCCGCCGACGCCGGAGTCTGCCTCGACCTCGTGCGGGACGCCGAGCGCCGCGGCACGCCCCTGCTCGGCGTGTGCCTCGGCCACCAGGTGATCGCCCACGTGCACGGCGCGACGGTCGCCCGCGCCCCCGAGATCGTCCACGGCTTCACGAGCGAGATCCACCACGACGGCGCCGGCGTCTTCCGCGGCCTGCCGGACCCGTTCGCCGCGACCCGCTACCACTCGCTCGCCGTCGTGCCCGGGACGGTCCCGCCGGACGTCCTGGAGGTGACCGCCCGCACCGGCGACGGCGTCGTCATGGGCCTGCGCCACCGCGGCCGGCCCGTCGAGGGCGTCCAGTTCCACCCCGAGTCGATCCTCTCCACCGCGGGCCATCGACTGCTTCGGAACTGGCTCGAAACCTGCGATGACCTGAGGCGTCATCCCGCCGGACGGGGCTAGAGACACCCATCTCGCCCCAACTCAGAAAATTTCGATTGAAATCCGTAACGTCCGCTGGCGTCGCGACGAAGACCATAGCGAAGGGCTTCCGCCATTGCCCCCGAGTGGCGGAGGCCCTTCTCTCGTGCCCGGGCCCGTCCGGCCCCGCGACACGGCCCGCGAGACGCCCGAGGGCCCCGCCTCCAGAAGGAGACGGGGCCCTCGATCGTTCGGTCAGCCCTGGCCGTTGCCGGGGGGCCAGCCGGGCAGGCCCGGCGTCGGCGAGGTCGGGGTACTGGGCGGCGGCGTCTGCGGCTTCTGCGCCACGAAGATCGTCACCGTCTCGCCCGGCGCCACGGTGGCGCCCTCGCCCGGCTGCTGGTCGTACACGAAGCCGGGCGCGACCTGCTTGTCGGGCGGCGGCGCGCCCTTCTGCACGTTGCACCTCAGGCCCATGCCCTCCAGCTTGCCGCACGCGGCCCGCTGGCTGTTGTTGAACAGGCTCGGCACCTTCAGGCTCGACGGGCCCGTCGACACCGTCACCGTGACGTTCGAGCCCTTCGCCGCCTTCGTGCCGCCGGACGGGTCGGTCGAGATCACGTTGCCGCGCGGCACGGTGTCGTTCGAGTCGACCCGCTTGTCGACCTCGAACCCGCTCTCCTCCAGCATCTTCTTCGCCGTGGCGTACGGCTTGCCGGTGACGTCCGGGATCTCGATCTCCGTGGGCGGCTTCTTGCCCTTGGAGACCACCAGCGTCACCGTGGCGCCCTTGGCGGCGTCCGTGCCGGGCTGCGGATCGGAGCTGATCACGTAACCCTTCCGGACGTCGTCGCTGAAGTCGGTCCTCGGATCGCCGACCTTGAAGCCGAGCTTGGTCAGCTGGCCCGTCGCGTCGTTCTGCGAGACGTTGATGATGCTCTTCGGGATCGCGACCTGGTCGCTCTTGTCGTTCCCCTTGCTCATCAGCAGGCCGATGAGCGCGGCCCCGCCGATGAACAGGACCGCGAGCCCCACCCACAGCGCGGCCTTCTTGCCGGCGCCGCCGCGTCCGTCGTCGTCGTAGTGGGCGGGCGGCAGGCCGTAGCCGTCGTCCTGCGGCCGCACCTGCGTGCGCGCCGGGCCGCCGCCGTACGCGCCCATCACCTGCGTGCCCTGCGGCTGCTGGCCGCCCATCAGCATCGTGGACGCCGCCGTCGACGACACCGGCTGGCCCTGCAGGACGCGCTGGATCTCCTGCCGGAACTCCGTCGCGTTCTGGTAGCGGTGGTCGGCCTCCTTCGCCATCGCCTTCAGCACGATGGCGTCCGCCCACTGCGGGATCTGCGGGTCCACCTGCGACGGCGGGACCGGCTCCTCCCGCACGTGCTGGTAGGCGATCGCGACCGGGGAGTCGCCGGTGAACGGCGGCTTGCCGGTGAGCAGCTCGTACAGCACGCAACCGGTCGAGTAGATGTCGCTGCGGGCGTCCACCCGCTCGCCGCGCGCCTGCTCGGGCGACAGGTACTGCGCGGTGCCGATCACCTGGGCGGTCTGCGTCATCGTGGACGCCGTGTCGGCCATGGCCCGGGCGATGCCGAAGTCCATGACCTTGACCTCGTGCTGCCGGGTGAGCATCACGTTGGCCGGCTTGATGTCGCGGTGCACGATGCCGCCGCGGTGGCTGTAGTCCAGCGCCCGCAGGATCCCGTCGGTGATCTCCAGGGCCTTGTCGGGCAGCAGCGCGCGGTTCTCCCTGAGCAGGTCGCGCAGCGTGCTCCCGTCCACGTGCTCCATGACGATGTACGGGATCGGGGTGTCGCCGATCATGTCCTCGCCGGTGTCGTACACGGCGATGACCGAGGGGTGGTTCAGCGACGCGGCCGACTGGGCCTCGCGCCGGAACCGGGCCTGGAACGTGGGGTCGCGGGCCAGGTCGGAGCGCAGCGTCTTGACCGCGACCACGCGATCGAGGCGGCGGTCCCGGGCACGGTAGACCTCGGCCATGCCGCCGCGCCCGATCACCGTTTCGAGCTCGTAGCGGCCGCCGAGCAGCCGAGGTTGACTCATATGTGCACTTTCCCTCGTACGTCTACACCTTGTCTCCAGAACCTAGCTTCCCCTCCTGGGTCGGCGGGGGATCCGGGCTCGGAGTTGACGGAGTCGTGGTGCTCCCCGTCGGGGCGGGTGTGGGCTCAGGGGCGGTGGGAGTCGCCCGGGGCGGATTCCTTGATGGCTTGTGTGAGAGGGACGCCTGGGGCGGCGCCTGCGTTGACGGACGGATCCTATGCGTCCGGTGCCGCGGCGGGACAGCCGGCCTCGGAGTGCCCCGGGCCTTGCGCCGGGGCGGGGCGCCGGAGGGCGCGGGGGTGGAGGCCGGAACGTCGACGCTGCCGTCCCCGACCGGCCGGGTGGCCGGGGTGGCGGGCGGCTCCCGCTCGTCCTCGCCCGGTCCGGCGAAGGCCAGCCCCTTCCACAGGGAGCCGACGACGATCACGCAGACCAGCACGACGGCCGCGACCGACGCGTACGCCAGTGCCGAGCGCCGTTGCCCGCTCACCGGTCCGCTGGAGAGGTTATCCGCCCCTTCGTCAGCGTCAAATCCCGACAAAGCCGACGATCTTGCGGGGAGGGGGCCGGGGCCCGCGCCCGAGGGCCTGCGTGCGCCCCGGCGCGCCGTGTCCGGCCGGGCGGTCTCGTGGGACGCGCCGGCGCGGCCCGTACTGAGCGACGCGCGGATCCCCAGCGCCCGCGCGGCGACCGTGTCGGCGTTCGCGGGACGGTCGCGCGGCTCCTTCGCGAGCATCTCCATGACCAGCTCGCGGGCCGACTCGGGAACCCGCGCCGGCAGCTCCGCGGGAGCGTCCCGGACGTGCTTGAGCGCCACCTCCACCGGCGTCGCCCCGTCGAACGGCGGCGCGCCGGTCAGGCACTCGTAGGCCACCGCGCCCAGCGAGTACAGGTCCGCCGCCGGGGAGAGCTCCAGGCCCTGCGCCTGCTCCGGGGAGATGTAGTGCGCGGTCCCCATGACCATCCCGGTCTGGGTCTGCGACGCCGCCGCCAGCCGGCGGGCGATCCCGAAGTCGGTGATCTTCAGGGTGCCGTCCGGGGCCACCATCAGGTTCGCCGGCTTGACGTCGCGGTGCACGATCCCGGCCGCGTGCGCGACCGCCAAAGCCCGGGCCGCCTGGACGATCAGGTCGAGCACCGCCTCCAGCGGCAGCCCCCCGTCGCGCGCCAGGATCTCGTCCAGCGGCTCGCCCGGCACCAGCTCCATCACCAGGAACGTCCGCCCGGCCTGCTCGCCGTAGTCGAACGCCCGCGCGATGCCCGGATGCCGCAGCTCCGCCGCGAACCGCGCCTCCGACTCGAAGCGGCCGCGCGCCCGCATGTCCGAGCCCAGCTCCAGGCGCAGCAGCTTCACCGCCACCGCCCGCCCCGACAGCGCGTCGGACGCGCGCCAGACCTCGCCCATCCCGCCGATCGCCAGCCGCTCCAGCAGCCGGTACCGGTCGTGCAGGACGAGGCCCGCACTCACTTCTGCAGAACCTTCGCCATGATCGCCGCCGCGACGGGGCCGGCGTTGCTCGCGCCGGAACCCGGGGCCTCGACCATCACGGCGAACGCGTAGCGCGGGCTCTGGGTCGGGCTGAACCCGACGAACCAGTTCGCGTTCGGGTTGCCCGGACCCTGCTCGGCGGTACCGGTCTTGCCGGCGACCCGCCTGCCCGCCAGGTTCTTCGCGGTGCCCTCGGAGACCACCGCGCGCATCATGTCCTCGAGCTGGCTCGCCTGGTCGCCGCTCATCGCCTCGCCGAACTCCTTCGGGGAGGCGTTGTAGAGCTCGCTCTGGTCCTTCGCGCGGACCTTCTGCACCACGTACGGGTTCATGATCTTGCCGCCGTTGGCGATCGAGCAGGCGACCAGCGCCATCTGCAGCGGCGTGGCCCGCACGTTCTCCTGGCCGATTCCGGACCGGGCCGTGCCGTCCTTGCCGGTCTCGATGGTGTTGCCCTTGGCGTCCTTGATCGACACCGGGATGTCGCTCTCCGCCGCGTACATGTCGGGCTCCAGCTGGACATGCTTGCCGAACCCGAACGGGGCGGCGCCGTCGTGCAGCTCCTGGATGCCCATGTCCAGCGCCATCTTCGCGAACGAGGTGTTGCAGGACTCGGCGAACGCGCCGCGCAGCGGGGCCGACCCGGCGCAGCTGCCGCTGTCGTGCGAGTTCGGCAGCGGACGGCCCGACTCCGGCAGGATCAGCTGCCCGGTGTTCACCGTGGACGAGCTGTTGAGGCCGAGCTTCTGCATCCCGATCGCCGACACGACCGCCTTGAACGAGGACCCGGGCGGGAACGTCTGGCTGAGCGCGTTGTCGACCAGCGGCTTGACGACGCCCTCGCCCTTGTCGAGCTGCTCCAGGCGCTTCCCGCCCTTCTCACCGGTCTGCGGCGCGACCTCGTTCGGGTCGAACGACGGCCACGACGCCGCCACCTTCACCGCGCCCGTCTTCACGTCGATCACCACCGCGCCGCCACGGCGGCCCTGAGCCGTCCCCGCCTTCAGCTGCTCGTAGGCGGTGCGCTGCGCCTGCGGGTCGATCGTCAGCTCGACGTTGGCGCCCTCGGCCTTCTTGCCGATGAACGTGTCGAACCAGCGCTGCTGCGTGATCCGCGTGTCCTTGCCGCCGAGCAGCGAGTTGTAGGCCCGCTCGACCTGGGTGGCGTTGCCGTTGAAGTACCCGGTGATCGGCGCGAAGACCGGCCCGTCCTTGTAGGTGCGGCCGTACTTCGGGTTGTCCTTGCCGGTCTCCTTCGAGGTCACCAGCACCTCGCCGCCCGCCGAGATCTGGCCGCGCGGCGAGTTGAACACGTCGGCGTACTGGCGGCTGTTGCGGGCGTCGGTCCGCAGGTCCTCCGCCTGGCTGCCCTGGACGTAGTTGACCTGCGCCATCAGTCCGAAGAACAGCAGCAACGCGAAGATCGCCACCCGTCGAACCGGCTTGTCCATGTTCATAGGGGGGAAGTCACCTCGTGCTCACGATCTGGGTCATGCCCTCGTCCTGGATCGCCTGCGGGGCCGGCTTGCGCGCGTCGTGGCTCATCCGCACCAGGATCGCGATCAGAATCCAGTTGGCCATCAGCGACGAACCGCCCTGGGACAGGAAGGGCGTCGTCAGGCCGGTGAGCGGGATGAGCCGCGTGACGCCCCCGACGATCACGAAGACCTGGAGGGCCAGCACGAACGACACGCCGCCCGCGAACAGCTTCAGGAACGGGTCCCGCGCCGCCACGGCCGTCTTCATCCCGCGTTGCACGATCAACGCGTATATCAGCAGCAGCACCATCAGCCCGGTCAGCCCGAGCTCCTCGCCGAGCGAGTCGAAGATGAAGTCGCTGAAGGACAGCGGCGTCCGCCACGGCTCGCCCTGGCCGAGCCCGGTGCCGAGGACGCCGCCCTGGCCGAGCGCGAACAGGCCCTTCATCAGCTGCGCGCTGTCGGAGTACTCCCCGCCCAGCTCCGCGCAGGCCGAGAAGCCCGGCGAGATGGTGCCCTGCGCCTTGTACTTCTTGTAGATGGTGGTGTCGGGGTTGACCGGGACGACCTTGCCGCTCTCCAGCAGGCAGCCGCCGTCGAAGTACGGCTTGGGGTTCTGCCAGATGTCGATGCGCTGGTTCACGTGGCCCATGAACGGCAGCAGCGTCGCGACGAACACGCCGACCGACAGCAGCCCGACACCGATCACCACCCAGGACACCCGCTGGGTCGCGATGTACAGCATCGACACGAACAGGCCGAAGAACAGCAGCGCGGTGCCGAGGTCCTTCTGCATGAACAGGACGCCGAGGCAGAAGAACCAGATCACCATGATCGGGCCGAGGTCGCGGGCCCGGGGCAGGCTGATCGGGCCGACCTTCTTGCCGATCAGCGACATCGCCTGGCGCTTGTTCACCAGATACCCGGCGAAGAAGACCACCAGCAGCAGCTTCGCGAACTCGCCCGGCTGCACCGAGAACGGACCCAGATGGATCCACACCCGGGCGCCGTTGATCTCCGCTCCGATGCCGGGGACGATCGGCAGCAGCAGCAGGACGACCGCGGTGAGCCCGATCAGGTACGTGTAGCGCTGCGCGGTCTTCGGCGTGAAGGACAGCGGAGCGTCCGGCTTGTCGGTGTCGCGCATGATCAGCACGGCCCCGACGAACAGGGCGATCCCGATGAACGTCCACATCAGCTGGCCGGGCGCGTCGGCGGCGTCCGGGAGCAGCTTCTTGCCCGCGGCCGCCGCGACCTTGCGGTCGTGGCTGGTGTCGAGGTCCAGGCGGTAGATCATCGCCAGCCCGATGCCGTTCAGCGCCACGGCGAGCGGCAGCAGCAGCGGGTCGGCGTAGGGGGTGAACTTCGCCTGGATCAGGTAGGCGATGAACGCCAGGACGGCCAGGCCGCCGCCGTACACGAACAGGCCGCCGGGGATGTTCCCGTCACGGGCGAGGCCGACCTCCGCGAACGCCGACAGCGTCAGGATCATCGCGAAGGCGAGCAGGGCCAGCGACGCGGCGTTGCGCCGCTGGTACGGGAGGTGGGCCCGGATCTGGTCCCCGATCGATTGCATTTACGAGCTCCCTCCGCTGGAGGGGCAGTCCTTGATGGACGGGGTGCGCTGCTTGCACTCTTCCCGGTGCGCGCCGAGCTGGTCGAGCTTGGCCTGCGCCGCCTTCTGCCCGATGAACACGAGGGTGCCCTTCTCGACCGCGGTCACGTCCGAGGCGGGCAGCTCGTCGATCCGGATGTCGCTCTTCTTGACCGAGGCCTGCCGGCAGTCCTGCTGCTCGCGGCCCTTCACCATGACGACCTTGCCGCCCTCGCCGATGAGCGAGTACTTGCAGACGGCGCTCTCCAGCTGCTTCAGCGCCTTCGGGCCGTCGACGGTGTAGGTGTCCTTGACCTGCGCCTGGAGCGCCTGGGGGAGGTCGGCCACCAGGATCGGCTGCTTCGGCTGCTCCTTCTTCGCGGCCTCGCGGGACAGGCTGAGGCCCGGCACCTTCTGCGTCGTCCCGCGGTAGAGGACGACCTGGCCGTCCTTGTTCGCGCCGATGTAGTAGCCGTTCCGGACGTTCTGCAGCAGCACGAACCCGCCCGCCACGACGCCCACCACGACCACGCCCGCCACCACGACCAGCCACGTCCAGCGCCGCGTGCCGCCGCGCCGCCCCCGCATCTGCCGGGCCTGCGGCATCGCGCCCGGCGCCGGCGGCGGGCCCATCGGGTCGCCCATCGGCATCGGGGCCTGCGGCGGCGGCATCTCGTCCACCGCCACCGGCGGCTGCGGCCGGGTCTCGCGCAGTTGCGCCGCCCGCCCCGCCGGGGTGTCGGCGACGGTCGTGTTGGACCCCGTCCCCCCGCCCGGCGGCTCCGGCGGCGCCGCGTTGGCCGCCGCGCCCACCGCGTGGCCGGGCCCGCCCGTCGGGGGCTGGCGCTCCAGGTCCACGACGTCGGCGACGACGCAGGTGATGTTGTCGGGGCCGCCGCCCCGGTTCGCCAGGTCGATCAGCTGCCGGACGGCCTGCTCGGGGTCGTCCACGTCCGTGAGCACCTGAAAGATCGTCTCCGCCGTGACGACGCCCGACAGGCCGTCGGAGCACAGCAGGTACCGGTCGCCGACCTTCGCCTCGCGCAGCGACAGGTCGGGATCGACCTCGCCGCGGCCGTCCAGCGCCCGCAGCAGCAGCGAGCGCTGCGGGTGCGAGGCCGCCTCGTCCGGGCTGATCCGCCCCTCGTCGACCAGGGACTGCACCAGGGTGTGGTCGTGCGTGATCTGGAACAGGCTGCCGTCGCGCAGCAGGTAGGCGCGCGAGTCCCCGATGTGCACCAGCGCGACCTGGTTGCCCGCCCACAGCATCGCCGTCAGCGTCGTCCCCATGCCCTGCAGGGCCGGGTCGGACTCCACGATGCGGTGCAGGTTGTCGTTCGCCGTCTTGACCGTGTGCTCCAGCGCGGCCAGCAGCTCGGTCGCCGGGAGGTCCTTGTCGAGCGCCCGCAGCGCCTCGATGGCCGCGGCGCTCGCGATCTCGCCGCCGACGTGCCCGCCCATCCCGTCGGCCACCGCGAGCAGGTGCGCGCCCGCGTACGCCGAGTCCTCGTTGCCCTCGCGCAGCATGCCGACGTCGGAGCGCGCGGCGTAGCGGATTCCCAGTGTCATTTGCGCAGCTCGATCACGGTCTTGCCGATACGGACCGGAACGCCCGGGGGAACCGGCATCGGCCGGCTCACCTTCGTGCGTCCGAGATACGTCCCATTGGTCGAGCCGAGATCTTCCACGATCCACTGACCGTCCTGCGCGAAAAGTCGGGCATGCCGGCTCGAAGCGTAGTCGTCGGTCACGACGAGCGTGGCGTCATTGGCCCGGCCGATGGTGATGGGCACCCCCGTGAGGTCGATGACGGTGCCGGCCCGCTCGCCCTGGACCACCACGAGCTTGGACGGGGCGCCGTGCTGGGCGCTGTGCTGCGGCCGCGGCGGCTTCGGCTGCCTGGCCGGCCGGGGTTGACGGGGCTGGGACGCGCGCGTGGCCGCCTTCGACGCGGCCTTGGAGCCGAACAGGTCGGCCCTGATCACGCCGACGGCCGCGATGACGAACAGCCACAGCACCGCGAGGAACGCCAGCTTGATCAGCGTGAGGGTGAATGGGGACATCGGAGTCGGGGTTACTCCCTATCGCGGCGGAACACAAGAGTGGTGCGGCCCATCGTGACCCGGGAGCCGTCGACCAGCGTGACCCGCCGGATCGGCTGCCCGTTCACGAACGAGCCGTTGGTCGACCCTAGATCCACGAGAGCGATTTCGGGACCTTCTACGCGGATCTCGGCATGGTGCCGTGACACGCCGGGGTCGACGAGGCGCAGGTCGCAGTCGGTGCCGCGACCCAGCAGGGTCACGGGAGTGTTGATCTCGTAGGTGCGCTGAGTCGTGTCCGATCCCTCCACCGCCGTGGTCACCAGAAGCCGCGGATGCCCCCCGAACACCCCGCCCCGGCCGCCCTGCGGCACGTCGCTCACCGGCCGGCGGATCTCCCCGCCCTCGACCGTCGAGCCCCGGATCACCCCCGACCTGATGCGGAACATGCCCGTGGCGAGATCTCCCGCGTTCTCGAACCGCACGCGCACCGGGCCCACGAAGGAGTACCCCTGCTCCTTCGCGTACTCGCGCGCGAGGTTCGCCAGCTCCTGGCTCAGGCTGTCGGCGTACACCTGGAGCCGCTGCCCGTCCTGCTGAGAGATCTCCACGACGAAGTCGTTCGGCACGAGCGTGCGGCCCTGTGCCACGATCGCCGCCCGATCGTCCATCTCGCGCTGCACAGCGCTGGCCACCTCGACCGGCTGCAGCTCGGACTTGAAGGCACGGGCGAAGGCCCCTTCGACCATGCCCTCAAGCCGTCGCTCGAAGCGCTGAATGACGCCCACGGGCACCTCCCTTCCCCACTGGTAGACGATCGTATCGGTGCGAAGGTTCGCTCGACGTATCTGGATACCTAACCACCCCCGACCCCGTGCTAGCCTTTTCAGGCACCCGGAAACGGGACGGCACCCACGGGCGGGTGGCGGAACGGCAGACGCGCACGGTTCAGGTCCGTGTGTCCGAAAGGATGTGAGGGTTCAAATCCCTCCTCGCCCACACAGGGTAGTGACGCAAGTCGTAGCCCCACAGTGACGGAACAGACCCCGGAGCGACAAGCTCCGGGGTCTTCTTCGTTACGGGGGCCACTCTTCTGTGACAGCAGAGGCAAGGAGCCGCCGCTCACGAGAGCGGCTGTCCCTTTAGGCGTGGTTCGTGGTGGTGGCGGAAGGCGGTCGTGGCGCAGGCCCTCGCCGGGCGCAGCCCGATGATGATCACGATCGGGTTGCGGGGGGCAACCCGGTCGCCGGGCCGGACGTCCTGACAACGCTGATCATCGCGCCCACCCAAGGGACACTCGTGCTTCGTATCGCCACCACCGGGATGACGTCCGTCCTCATCCTCGGCACATTGACGGCCGCTCCCGCCCTCGCCGACGGGGCGGCGTCCATCGTGCTCGCCGCCCAGGCCGCCTCCGTCGACCCCGACAACCCCACGACCACGATCATCGGGAAGGTCGTCGCCGCGGACGGAACCCCCGCCGCGAGCATCCCGGTCGACCTGTCCACGAACACCGGATGGGGCTCGGTCGACGACGCCACCACCGCCGATGACGGCACCTTCACCGCGACGCTCAGGCCCAACGGGGCGAGCGACTCGGTGAGCGTCTGGGCCGATGTGCCGTCGCTCGGACTCCACTCCGACGCGGTGACCGTCCAGGTCGTCCACGGGAAGACGCAGACGACCCTGATCGGGAGCCGAGCCGGCCTGGACGAGGGCCAGCCCCTCACCCTCAGCGGTCAGGTCACCTACCAGGGCAGGCCGCTGTCCGGACGGACGGTCGCCATCGACCCCGCCGTCGACCCGTCCCGCTGCACCACGCCCATGTACACCTTCCAGGCCAGAACGGACGCCGAAGGCCGGTTCAGCAGCACCATCAAGCCGCCCTGCACCGCGACCTACGTCGCGCGGTCACCCGCGGCCGGTTTCTACGAAGGCTCCACTGCGACCCTCCCCGCGGTCAGCGTCCGCCCGGCCACGAAGACCTCGCTGTCGGCGACCATGGACGCCTACGGGCGTTTCCGGGCGCGGGGCTCCCTGTACGCGGCCTCCGCCGGCGGAGACGTGAACGGCAAGCAGGTGCTCCTCGAATACTCCCCCAACGGCCGCACCGGCTGGCAGACCGTCCGCCGGATGAAGACCGGCTACGGGCAGTTCAGCGCCTCGTTCAACGTGAACAACTCCGGCTACTGGCGGGCTCGCTTCGCCGGGGACACCACCGCGGCCCCCTCCGTCAGTTCCGTGCGCAAGACGTGGCGATGGTCGACCAAGATGTCCAAGCTGAAGGCGTCCTCGACCAAGGTCCGCAAGAACCGCTACATCACCGTCTCCGGGACCCTGAGCCGCTACTACAGCAGCAAGAACCGTTTCGGCGCGTTCCCCGGCCAGAAGGTGCGCATCATCTTCCGGTTCCGCGGCAAGAAGACCTGGTACCACGTCAAGTGGGTGAAGACCAACAGCAAGGGCCGCTACACGGCCAAGGTCCGCGCCTACGGGGACGGCTACTTCGCCGCCACTTTCGCAGGCACCCGCGACACCTGGGCCACCGGCACGCCCAATGACCGCTACGTCAACACCTACGCCGTCCCGTCCCCCGGCGGCCGTTCCGGCCCGCCTCCCGTCACGACCGTTCTCCCGTGGCGAGGCGACCGGTAGCCATCGCGTCGAACCACGACCACCGCTGACCGGCGGGACGAGACCGACGTCCCTACCTGCGGAAGAAGGCGGCGGGACGGACGCCGCGTGCCCGTCCCGCCGCCTTCCCCCGTTGGTCACCGATCAGGAGCGGAAGGCGGCGGCGTTCTCGGCGGACCACTGGGCGAAGTTGCGCGCGTCGCGGCCGGTGATCTCCTTGACGGTCGGGACCACGGTGTAGCCGGCCTCCGGCGTGCTCCCCAGCGCGGTGACGAGGAACTCGATGGTCTCCTCGCCCATGCCGTCGCCGCGCCACTTGGCGCGCGCCTGGTCCACGGTCAGCTCCACGAACCCGACGTCCGTGCCGATGGCCGCGCTCAGGATCGCGACCTTTTCCCTGAGCGTGATCGCCTCGGGGCCGGTGATGGGGAGGGCCTCGCCGCCATGCCCGCCCTCGACCAGCACCGTGGCGGCCACGGCGGCGATGTCGCGCTCGTGCACCAGCGCGCTGAGCCGGTCCCCGAACGGCTCCTTGATGATCCCCTCGGCCTTGATCGTCTGTGCCCACCAGCGCAGCGTGTTGGACATGAACTCGACCGGCTCGAGCAGCGTCCACTCGATGCCGGTGGCGGCCAGAGCCTGCTCCAGCGAACCGTTCGCGCGCCCGCCGAGCACCGTGACCCGCCGGACGCCCGCCTCTGCGGCCAGCTTCACCAGACCGGCGCCGTCGGGCAGGGGCGTGTAGTCGTCACCCGCGAAGTTGATCAGGTGTGCGGCCTCGACGCCGTCGAAGACACCGGTCAGTGAGCCGAAGTCGGCGAGGTCGCCGGCGACGACCTCGACACCCTCGGGGAAGGCGGCCCGGGCGGGGTTCCTGGTCAGCGCGCGAACCGGCCGCCCCGCCGCGCGGAGCTCCTCGACGACGAAACGTCCGACGGTCCCGGTGGCACCTGTGACGAGGAAAGTCATGATCGAACCCCTAACTTTGCGGAACGGAACGTTCTGCTCCCATCATAACAGAACGGAACACTTCATTCCACTGTCACGACGAGCCTTCGGGGTGGAGGGCGACCTTGCATGGCTAACGTCATTAGCCTTATGGTTATGGCTAACGGCATTAGCCATGAGGGAGGGGTTGTTATGGTCGTCCGCATCGTTCGCATCGCGGGGATCGTGGTCGTCGCACTCGGCGTCGTCATCGGGAGCCTGTACGGCTGGACCCGGAGCCACCCGCACAAGCTCCGCGCCGACATCGAGATCAACGCCTCCGCCGCCCAGGTCTGGCAGGTGCTCACCGACTTCCGGTCCTATCCCGAGTGGAACCCGTTCATCCTCAGCGCCGTCGGCGAGCCGAGAAAGGGCGCGAAGCTGGTCAACAAGCTGGCCGGCACGGACGGCGGGAAGGGGATGACCTTCAAGCCGACCGTCCTGGTCGCCGACCCCGGGCACGAACTGCGCTGGATCGGCCGGTTCGGTGTCCCGGGCGTGGTCGACGGCGAGCACTACTTCCTCATCCAGGAGACGGGCCCTGGGCGGGTCAAGCTGACCCAGGGGGAGAACTTCACCGGCTTCCTGGTGCCCTTCGCCGGGAGCGCGATCGACGTCCAGGGCGACTTCGCCGCCATGAACGCCGCGCTCAAGCAGCGCGTCGAGGCAGCGCACTGAGAGAAGACCTCACCGTGAGCGCCTTCGTCAGGTAATTGCCTTATGTCAAGCTTGTTCCTGCATGCGGCGCGAGGCGGGGGGCCTGTGGAACTGCGGGACATCGAGATCTTCCTGACCCTGGCCGAGGAACTGCACTTCGGCCGGACCGCCGAGCGGCTGCACGTCACCACGGCCCGCGTCAGCAAGGCGATCAAGAAGCAGGAACGCGCCATCGGGGCCGAGCTCTTCGCGAGGAACAGCCGCAACGTCCGGCTCACCCCGCTGGGCGAGCAGCTCCGCGACGACCTTCGCGAGCTGCACCAGGGGTTGACGCGGACCCTGGAACGGGCCCGGATGGCCGCGACCGGCAAGACCGGCACGCTGCGGATCGCCCTGTTCCCGGCCAACGTCCAGGAACTCCGCCCGTTCTGGGAGACTTTCCGCGCCCGTCATCCGCAGTGGGACATCCGTCTGCGAATGTCCGCGTACCGGGATCCGTTCACGCAACTGCACCAGGGAGAGGCCGACATCCTGGTCACCTGGTTCCCCGTGGAGGAACCCGGCCTCACCATGGGCCCCCTCATGTTCACCGAGCCGAGAGTGCTGGCCGTGGCCGAGGGCCACCCGCTCACCAGATGGTCCTCGGTCTCTCTGGAGGCGGTCAGCGACTTCGAACACATCACCGTCGAGCCCGTCCCGGACTACTGGTTCGACCGCTATGTGCCGGAGGTCACCCCAGGGGGCCGCCTGATCAGCCGGACCGCCAACGTGGGCAACATCGAGGACATCTTCGTGAGCGCGGTCCTGGAAGGGACCGTCTCCCTCTTCCCGGCCCACGTGGCCAGGTACTACCCCCGCCCCGACATCGCCTACCTGCCCGTCAGGGACATGGAGGCGCTGCCGTTCGGGCCGGTGTGGCACGGCGCCGCGGAGAACGACATGATCCGCGCCTTCGCCCGGGTCGTCCGCGACCTCGGGCCGCTGTCCGGCTGAGACCGTCAACCCCAGGGGCAACGAACCGTTGCCGCAACCGCCGTTGATCGCGGCGGCCTCCCCGGCCGATGCTTGCTCCGTCCGAAGAATCCCTATGCCGGGAGAGAGTCCCCCATGCATCTTCCTGGCCTCCCGAGATGAACGTCGTCTCGTCGACGGTGTTCCTGACCGTCGTCGATCCGCGCGCCTCCAGCCGGTTCTTCACTTCCCATCTGGGATTCCGCGAGGTCCTGGCCGGCGAGGACTTCGTGGGGCTGGGACGCGACGACGCGGCCGTCGACCTCGTGCTGGAGCTGTTCGATCCTGAGCTGCGTCCGCCCGGGCGGGGTCTGGCCGACGTGGTCGTGTCGTTCGCGGTCACCGGCCTCGCAGCCGAGCACGAGCGGCTGCGGAGCGAGGGGGCGACCATCGTGGCCCCGCTCCAGCTGGCCCCCTGGGGTGAGCTCCGCCTTCGGCTGGCCGACCCCAACGGCGTGATCGTCCAGCTCACCGAATGGCTGCCTCCCGCAGGAGCCTGACCCCTTTCGACAGCCCTCTCAGCGGCCGCCTCGACCGGGCGGCCGAATTCCGCCATGCGTTCAGAGGAAGAATCCACATGACCATCACCCTCACCGACCGGGAAAAGAGCGTTCTGCGGACCGCCGCCTACGGCGCCGTTTCGCTGATGGCCGCCGCCGCCGGTTCGCCGGGCAAGGCCGCCGCCCAGGGCTCCCTCAACCTGACCACCGCGACCGGGCCGGTCGGGCACGTGCTCGCCGGGAAGACGAAGGACATCCGGCTCGACAGCACGTCCGTGGCCGAGCTGGCCGACCGCGTGCTGCCCGCCCTCACGGAGGCCGTGAGCCTGCTGCGGCGGGCCCCGGAGGAGGCCGGCGACTTCCGCCGCACCGTCTCCGTCGCCGTCGACGCCGCCGCCCGCGCCCACAGGGGCGAGCCCGGCCCCGCCGCGGCCGAGATGGCCCGCAAGATCAACGAAGCGCTCGACGCCGGGACGGCCGACCGGGAGCGTCCGGAGCTGCAAAAGATCATCCAGGAGATCGTCGACTCGGGCCTCACCGGGGTGACGCTGCGGGTGAACGACGAACGGGGCGAGTGGGTCGGCGCCGCCGGGCTGAGCGAGCTGGGCGGGGACACGCCGCCGCCGGTCGACGGGCACGTCCGGATCGGCAGCAACACCAAGACGTTCACCGCGGTCGTGGTGCTCAAGCTGGTGGCCGAGGGCACGGTCGGACTGGACGCCCCGGTGGCCGGCTACCTGCCCGAGTTCGACCTGGACCGGCGGATCACGGTGCGGATGCTGTTGCAGCACACCAGCGGGATCTTCAACTTCACCGGCGAGTACTACGACGACGGCACGTTCGCGCCGGGCATCCCCGCCACCCCCGCGGGCAAGGAGTGGGTGGACAACCGGTTCCACACCTACCGGCCAGAAGAGCTGGTGCGCCTGGCGCTGTCCAAGCCGGCGCGGTTCGAGCCGGGCACCGACTGGAGCTACGCCAACACCAACTACGTGCTGGCCCGGCTGCTGATCGAGAAGGTCACCGGCCGACCGGTGGCCGAGGAGATGCAGCGGCTGGTCCTGGGGCCGCTCGGCCTGTCGGGCACCGTCCAGCCGAGCAGCGCGACCGACATCCCCGAGCCGCACGCGCACGCCTACTACCGGTACGAGGAGGACGGCCGGCCCCAGACGGTCGACGTCACCCGCCACAACCCGTCCTGGATCTCCAGCGGCGGCGACATGATCTCCACCAGCCGCGATCTGGCCACGTTCATCTCCGCGCTGGCCGGGGGCCGGTTGCTGCCGGCCGACCTGCTGGCCGAGATGTGCACGCCCGAGTCCAAGGCCGGCTACGGCCTGGGCGTCTTCGTGCAGCCGGTGCCGGGCGGCGGCACGGTCATCACCCACAACGGCGGTATGGCGGGCCACGCGGCCCTGATGTACAGCACGCCCGACGGCGGCACGACGCTGACCGCCACGCTGAACTACGTCGATGACGCCGCCATGTCCATGGGCGCGGCGTTCCAGGAGGCGACACAGCGCCTGGTCGCCGAGGTGTTCGGCAACGGCCAGGCCGGACCGGCTCGATAACCGGCCGCGCACCAGACCCCGAAACGGACCTACCGGTGGGCGAACCGACGGGGCCACGCGGCCGCTCACCGGCGTCCGGTCCCCACTCCGCAGTGAAACGAGGAACGATGAGAATCCAACCCCCACCAGCGACCAAGGCCCTGCGGCGAGTGGCCGTCACAGCATTGGCCGCCGCGCTGATGGCCGGGGCGGTCAGCCCCGCTCCGGCCAGCGCGCACGGCGGCGTGACCGGGCTGACGGCCGCTGCCGGGCAGGACCGCTCGCAGTTGCAGAAGGCCATGCAGGCGTTCGTCGACGCCGGTTTCACCGGAATACAGCTGCGCGTGCGCGATGCGCGGGGCGAGTGGGTCGCCAGTGCCGGAGTGCGCAAGCTGGGTGCGGCCGCCAAGCCGCCGACCAACGGGCGGTTCTGGACGGGCAGCGTCGTCAAGACCTTCTCCGCGACCCTGATGCTGCAGCTGGTGGCCGAGGGGAAGGTCGGACTGGACGACCCGGTGGCCGGCTACCTGCCGGACCTCGGCCTGGATCGGCGGATCACGGTGCGGATGCTGCTGCAGCACACCAGCGGCCTGTTCAACTACACCGGCGAGTACTACGACGACGGCACGTTCGTGCCGGGGATTCCCGCCACCGGCGACGCATGGCTGAACAACCGGTTCCGCAGCTACCGGCCAGAGGAGCTGGTACGCCTGGCGCTGTCCAAGCCGGCGCGGTTCGAGGCGGGGACGGACCAGAACTACTCCAACACCAACTACACGCTCGCCCTGCTGCTGATCGAGAAGGTCACCGGCCGCTCCTACGCCGAACTGCTGCAGCGGCGGATCCTGCGGCCGCTCGGGATGTCGGCCACCATGGTCGCGGGCAACCGGACGGAGCTTCCCGGGCCGCACGCCCACGCTTACTACAGCTACCAGGGCCAGACGGTCGACATCTCCCAGCAGAACCTGTCCTTGCTGGTCGGTGCGGGCGACCTGATCTCCACCACCCAGGATCTGTCCACGTTCTTCTCCGCGCTGAACCGGGGCAGGCTCCTGCCGGCCGAGCTGCTGGCCGAGATGCGCCGGCCGTACGGGGAACTCAGATACGGGCTTGGGGTGTTCGCGGAGGACATGGGCCCGAAATGTGGCACCGTCTACCAGCACAACGGCAGCCCGCCCCACGGCTACGGCGCGCTGATGTACAGCTCGCCCGACGGCAAGACGACCCTGACCGGCTCGGTGACCTGGGTCGACTCGGCCACCCGGGGGCCGGTGAAGGACTTCGAGAAGCTGCTGGACACGCTCGTCAAGGAAGTGTTCTGCGGCACGCCCGCCGACCGGACCAAGCCGACGCGGTGACCGAAGGCGGGGTTCCGGCAAGAAACGCGTGACAGGCTCCAACATCGGGTGCTCCGGGCTCCCGGGTCATCGACACCCCGCGGGAGCTGGTGTTCGAGGCGTTCACCGAGGCGCGGCACCTGTCGCGATGGTGGGGGTCCCGATGGGTTCACGACCACCACGCGGGCGTTCGAGTCCCGCGTCGGCGGGGAGTGGGACTTCGTGATGCACGGGCCGGACGGCGCGACGCCTGTGTCACCGGGAGCCTTCGGGAGCGCGCGGAGGGCTGTTGGCCGGGAGGGAGAACCACTGAATGGAGCACATGATGTCGGATACCACCTGCCATATGTCGATCTCGCTGGACGGCTTCGTCGCCGGACCCGACCAGAGCCGCGAGGACCCCTTGGGGAAGCGGGGGCGGGAGTTGCACGGCTGGCACATCGGCGACCCGCGGGCCAACGACGCGGACGAGATCGCGAAAGGGTGGCTGATGCGCCCGAGGGGCGCGTACGTCATGGGCCGCAACATGTTCGGCCCGATCCGCGGGGACTGGGACGAGGACTGGTCGGGCTGGTGGGGCCCCGAACCGCCCTATCACGCGCCGGTGTTCGTCATGACCCACCACCCCCGCGATCCGATCCCGATGGCCGGGGGGACGACGTTCCACTTCGTCACCGACGGCTTCGACGCGGCGTACGCCGCGGCGCGCCAGGCCGCGGGTGACAAGGGCGTGGACATCGCGGGCGGCGCCTCGACCGTTCGGCAGGCACTGGCGGCCGGCGTGATCGACGAACTCACCCTCGACATCGCGCCCGTGCTGCTCGGTTCGGGCGAGCGGATCTTCGAGGGGGTCGAGTTCGACTTCGAGCCCGTTGAGGTGCTCCACTCCCCGCTGACCACCCACATCCGCTACCGCCACATCGGCTGACCACGGAAAGGATGGCACCGAAACGTCACAGGCCACGCCCGTTACAGCAGGTCCGAGCTCGGCGACCGCGGCGTCGAGCGCGCGCGTTCGAGCCGACCGGCCTGCCGGCTCACCGCCGCCAGGGCGATGGCGATCCGCTCGGCGGCGACACCGGACCCGCCCTCCTCGGCCCTCCGCTCCGCGAAGGGGCGGTCAGGGGTTGAGCCGGCCGGTCTGCCACGCCCAGGCGGCGATCTCGACCCTGTTGCGGACGCCCAGTTTGTGCTGGATGTTCGCGACGTGCGTCTTGGCGGTGCCGGGCGTGACGGACAGCTGGGCGGCGATCTCCGCGTTGGTGCGGCCCCGCGCGACCAGGATCGCGACCTCGGTCTCGCGGCCGGTGAGGCGCCCGTCGTCGGCGCGCGGGCGCGGCGGGGCGAAGCGGCGCAGCAGCCGGGTGGTGATCGAGGGGCTGATGAGCGCGTCCCCGGCGGCGGCCGCGCGGACGCCCTCCACGAGCAGCGCGGGGCCCGAGCGCTTCAGCAGGAATCCGCAGGCGCCGTCGCGCAGGGCGGTGTGCACGTACTCGTCGAGGTCGAAGGTGGTGACGACGACCACCCTGAGGGGATCGGGCACGCCGGGGCCGGCGAGCAGCCGGGTGACCTCCAGGCCGTCCATGCGAGGCATCCGGATGTCGGCGAGGACGACGTCGGGACGCAGCTCGCGGGCCAGTTCGACGGCCGTCACGCCGTCGGCCGCCTCTCCGACCACGCGCATGTCGGGCTGGGCGTCCAGGATGATGCGGTAGCCGCCGCGGACGTCGGCCTGGTCGTCGGCGATGACGATCCGAGTGGTCATCGCGTTGATCGTAGCGGGATCAGGGCGGCGACCCGCCAGCCTCGCTCGCCCGTGGGGCCGGCGTCGAAGTCGCCGCCGAGGGCCTCGACGCGCAGGGCGATCCCGGGCAGTCCGAGGCCGCCGCGGCGCCGCTCGCGCAGCGGCCTCGCACGGCTCCCGCGGCCGTCGTCGGTGACGGCGACGCGCAGGGCGGAACCGGTCGCGGTGACGGCGACGTCGACCGCCGTGGCGTCCGAAGCGTGCCGGCGGACGTTCGTCAGGGCCTCGACGACCAGCCTGTACACCGTCGCCGACACCTCGGGAGGCGGGGTGCCGGCGTCCAGCGCCAGCCGGACCCGGGCCCTGCTCGACTCGCCGAAGCGGTCCACGAGTGCGGGCAGCTCGTCGAGGCTGTGCGGCCCGTCCTGGGGGCCTTCGTCGTGGAGCATGTGGACGGTGCGGTCCAGCGAGGCCATGGCGCGCGCTCCGGCCGCCTCGATCCGCCTGAGTGCCTCCGCGGGGTCGCCGCCGATCTGGGCGGCCTGCGCCTGGACGATCATCCCGCCGACCTCGTGGGCGACGAAGTCGTGCAGGTCGCGTGCCAGGTCGAGGCGCTGCGCGCGGCGCGCCTCGGCCACCGACCGGGACCGCCGCGCGTCCAGGAACCGCAGGTACGCCCCGGCGCTCGCGGCGACCGCCGCGCCGAGACCGCAGATCAGGCAGCCTAGC
>NZ_JBEUPA010000145.1:0-22106 GCF_040492065.1 Actinomadura sp. NPDC000929
GGGAACACCGCGACGGCACGGTCGGCAGATCGGGCAGGGCGGTCGGAGAGAGCGGGTCCGACCCGGTGCCCTGCGCTTCGCTAGCGCTCCGCTCCGGGCACCGGGTCGAAGGCACTGTTGCAAGCCGCCACCAGGGCGCGGCGCACGGCGGCGTCCAGGAGGCGGAGGGCCTCGCCGCGGCGCCTCATCTGGTCGGCGCTGAGGCCGCGGTCGTCCATCTGCCGGGCGAGGTCGACGACCAGGGAGAGGCGGCCGGCGAGGGCGGCGACGCGGTGGGCGCGGGGCGGGTAGCCGGGGGACAGCGGGTGGTCGCCGCGGTCGGGGTCGCGCAGGTCGACCAGCGCGTCCGCGATCTCGGGCGGCGCGCCCGCGAAGTCGTCGACGGCCAGCAGCGCCTCGGTGGCGTCCCGCATGGCGAGCGTGAGCCGCCGGTCGGCCTCCGCGAGGGACGGGACGTCGGGCGGCGCCGCCGACGCGTCGTGCGTCGTCCAGCGGACGCCGACGTAGGACGAGCCGCGCCGGTCCTCCGACGGGACGAGCCCCATGCCCCGCCCGTCCAGCACCGCGACGGCGGCGGCGCCCGCCTCGATCGCCGCGGCGTTGAAGGACGGCGGCCCGGTCAGACCCAGCGGGTCGCCCGGCTCGGGCAGGGCCAGCCGCAGCGCCCCCAGGCCGCCGACGCGCAGGTCGCCGAGGCCGCGCCGCAGCGTCACCTCGGCGGGCTCGCCGCCGACGATCTGCGGGCCCGCGCTCTTCTCGACCTCGTCGACGGCCTCGTCCAGGCCGACGTGCCCCGTCAGCCAGGCGTTGCCCCAGGCGACGAGGGCGATCGCGACGGCCCTGCTCATACGTCCGTGCTCATTCTCGGTCTCGTGCGTTCCGCAATGGGCATGCGATCCACGATAAGCGTTCGGATCGCCGGTGCCACCGGACGTAAGGGACCTCTCGCGGCGCGGGGGTGTTCCGAAGCCGTTCCCCTGGTGCGATCCCGGGGGGCCACGGCCGCCCCGGATCGCATAGGTTCTTTCCTGCAAGCGGGAGCACGGACCACCGGATTGGGGACGAAGGCGCGCGATGGCAGGCGAGGTGCTTCAACTCCGCGGAGTCGGGGTCAGGCGCGGCGGGGCCACCCTGCTGCGCGACGTCACATGGACGGTCGACGAGGGCGACCGGTGGGTCATCGTCGGCCCGAACGGCGCGGGCAAGACCACGCTGCTGCAGATCGCCGCCGCCATGCTGCATCCCACCGAGGGCAGCGTCTCGATCCTGGAGGAGGAGCTCGGCCGCACCGACGTGTTCGAGCTGCGGCCGCGGATCGGCCTCGCCAGCTCCTCCGTCGCGGAGAAGGTCCCGGCCGGTGAGACGGTCATCGACCTGGTGCTGACCGCCTCGTACGCGATCCTCGGCCGCTGGCAGGAGGAGTACGACTCGACCGACCTCGACCGGGCCGTCGCGCTGCTGGAGGCCCTCGGCGCCGCCGACCTGATCCGCCGGACGTTCAGCACCCTGTCGGAGGGCGAGCGCAAGCGCGTCCAGATCGCCCGCGCGCTGATGCCCGACCCCGAGCTGCTGCTCCTCGACGAGCCCGCCGCCGGCCTCGACCTCGGCGGGCGCGAGGACCTCGTGGCCCGGCTCGCCGCGCTCGCCGACGATCCGGCCGCGCCCGCCATCGCGATGGTCAGCCACCACGTGGAGGAGGTCCCGGAGGGCTTCACCCACGCGCTGCTGCTGCGGAGCGGGCAGGTCGTCGCCCAGGGCAAGGTGGACGAGGTCTTCACCCCGGGGCACCTGTCGGAGACGTTCGGGCTCCCGCTGACGATCGACCGCCAGAACGGCCGCTGGTACGCCCGCTCGGCCCGCTGAACCGGGCGGGATGCCACAAAACGACCCCCGATCGTCGGCCGCCCGCCACGGCGTCCCTACGATGTACGCGCCGTCGGGAACTCGTAGCGCAGGGATGGGACGGACGTGAATCTGCTTGACGCGGCCGCCGTCTTCGCGGCCGGTGTGGCCGCCGGAGGCATCAACACGGTCGTAGGGTCCGGCTCCCTGATCACCTTCCCGACCCTGGTGGCGCTCGGCTACCCGCCGGTGGTCGCGAACATCTCCAACAACATCGGGCTCGTCCCGGGCGGCGTGACGGGCGCCTACGGCTACCGGCACGAGCTGAAGGGGCAGCGCGGCCGGCTGACGCGCCTGGCCACCGGCTCGTTCGTCGGCGCCGTGATCGGCGGCCTGCTGCTGCTCGGCCTGCCCGCCGAGGCGTTCGACGTCATCGTGGTCGCGCTGATCGTCATCGCGCTGGTGCTGGTGATCGTGCAGCCGCGCCTGCAGAAGTGGATGCAGCGCCGCCGGGAGGGCGAGCACCGGCCGCAGCACGGCGGCCCGGCGCTGTGGGTCGGCGTGCTCCTCGCGGGCGTGTACGGCGGCTACTTCGGCGCCGCTCAGGGCATCATCCTCATCGCCCTGCTCGGCATCATGCTGGACGACGACCTGCAGCGCCTGAACGCGGGCAAGAACGTCCTGTCGGCCGTCGTGAACGGCACCGCCGCGATCCTGTTCACGCTCATGTGGCTGTTCGCCGACGCCGAGATCGACTGGTGGGTCGTGCTGCTCATCGCCGCCGGCTCCACCTGCGGCGGCATGATCGGCGCCAAGGTCGGCCGCCGCATCCCGCCGCTGGCGCTGCGGGCAGTGATCGTCGTCGTGGGCCTCGTCGCGATCGTCAATCTCCTGGCCTGACCAGGGCTTTCGCACCTTTTGGGAGGGTTGCGGGCGCGGCGTTCCGGGTATAAGTCGAATATACGTTCGACTACCGGAGGTTCGCGCGGATGAAGGGCGACAAGGTCGAAATCGTGATCGACGCCGGCGAGGGGACGCGGACGTACGAGGTCGCGGCGAGCCGGGCGGGGCGCCGCGTGGAGATCGCGACGCGGCGCGGCGTCGTGGAGGTCAGCGAGGTCACCCGGACGGGGACCCCCGTCCGCACGGCCCGTTTCATGGCGAGCCGCGTCCTGGCCCTGGTGGAGCACCCCGTGGCCTCCGACGGCCGCGAACCGTCCGGCTGACCGCCGCGGGCCCGGCCCGGCGGGGTCGGGCCGGGCCCGGCGGCGACCGGCCGTCAGGACTTGCGGTGGGTCCCCGGAACGGCGTTCCGGGGAGCGGGGATCAGGGACGCGTAGACGATGACGTTGTCCAGGTAGTGCCCTCGCTTGGCGTCGAACCGGCCGCCGCAGGTGACCAGGCGCAGTTCCGGCCGGCCCTGCTGCCCGTAGACGCTGTCGGTCGGGAACTCGTCCTTGTCGACGCGCTTGATCCGGTCGATGCGGAAGGCCGGGGCCGTGCCGTCGGCGCGGACGACCTCGATCGTGCCGCCCGGACGGAGCGCACCGAGCCGGTAGAAGGCGCCGGGGCCCGACTTCGAGTCGACGTGGCCGACCAGCACGCTGCTGCCGTTCTCGCCGGGCGTCGGGCCGTCCTCCCACCAGCCGACCTCCCGGACCCGGTCGAGCGGCGGGACGCCGAGCGTTCCGTCCCGTTCGGTGGCGACGCGGCGGATCGGCGCGTCGACCTTGATGGACGGAATTCTGACGCGTTCGGGATTGGAGGGCCGAAGTGCGATGTCCGGCTCGGGTTCGGCACTTCTCGGGGCAGGCCGCACGATGTCGGAGGACGGCGGTTGCGGCGGCGGATCGGAATGGTCGCGCACCAATCCCACCACGAACATCGCGGTCCCTGTCGCGATGAGCGCGGCGGCCAGCCGGTACCGGAAACGGTTCGACCGGCCGCCGCGCCTTCTCCTGTCCATGGGCTCAGGAAACGCCCTTCACCTGACGGCGACGGGCCACGACGGCGATGCCGCCGCCCAGGGCGAGAACCCCGAGACCGGCGCCGGCCAGCATCGGGAAGCTCGACATCGAGGTGCCGCCGCCACCGGCCATGACGCCGCCGTGCGGCTTGATCGGCTTGAGGAACCGCACGGCGACCCACTTGCCGATCCAGGCCGGCGGGACGCTCTGGCGCAGCTGGGTCCAGCCGCTGTTCTTGCAGTCGGCGCCGATGTGCTTGCCGAAGGGCAGCGTGCCGACCTGCTTGAACTTGACGCCGGGACCGTTGCGGACCGCCAGGCCGTGCCGTGCGGTGACCTCGTACCGGCAGACGCGGACGGGCGTGATCTGCTTGAGGAACCGCACGGCGACCCACTTGCCGATCCAGGCCGGCGGGACGCTGCCGCGCAGCTGGGTCCAGCCGGTCTTCTTGCAGTCGGCGCTGATGTGCTTGCGGAACGGCAGCGTGCCGACCTGCTTGAACTTGACGCCGGGACCGTTGCGGACCGCCAGGCCGTGCCGTGCGGTGACCTCGTACCGGCAGACGGCCGCCTGGCGGGCGACGGTCGCCGCCTCGGCGTGGTTCGCGTCCGTCGCCGCTACGGCGACGGCTCCGCCGGACAGCAGCGACAGCCCGCTCGCCGCACCGGCCACGGCGAGTGCCATGCCGGTTCGCGCGCTTGTCCTCATTCTTCCCCCATCGAAATGATCTTCGGTGCCGGAGGTGTCCGGCATCGTTCCTTGATCACGCTTCCCGAGGGGAATTCCGTGCATGTCGTTCTGGTCGCAAACAATGAGAATAGTGATCAGTGTGCACTGTGAAGGCTTTGTCGCGGAACGGCCAACGGCTATCTCCATACCGCTGACTAAATGCCCATAATGGACATCCGGACCCCATTAAAAGGGGTCAATCAGTGAAACCCCCATGATCTCCCCGAGGTCGGGGCCATACCGGCATCGTCCGGAGGGCGGCGGGCACGCGCGAAGGCGCCCGCGCGCATGCGCGGGCGCCTCAGATCGAAGCCGTCAGATCGAAGCCGTCAGATCGAAGCCGTCAGACCGGGCGGACCTGGAGGGTGCCCTCCTCGGTCACGCGGGTCTCGAAGGACGGCTGGCGGGCGGTGGCCGGGCCGTGGACGACGGAGCCGTCGGCCACGCGGAACGTGCTGCCGTGCCAGGGGCAGACGACGCAGGTGTCGGCGCCTTCGCCGGTCAGGACGCGGCCCTGGTGGAGCGGTCCCGCGAGGTGGCTGCAGCGGTCGGCGAGGACGTGCACCTCCTCGCCCTGCCGCAGCACGAACAGGTCGATGTAGCCGAGGCGGCGGGAGACGGGCCAGCCGTCCGGGAGGTCTTCGACGGCGCACAGGTCGTGCCAGCCGAGCGGGACCAGGTGGGCGAGCTGGTCGGCGTGGCTGGCGCCGGCGGCCTGCCGGAACGCCAGATGCCCGCCGAGGTAGGCGCCGGCGACGAGGGCGCTGAGGCCCGCGAAGCCGAGCGCGCGCCCGGCGGCGTCGCGGCCCTGGTGGCGGGCGACGAAGGACGCCGAGTAGAGCATGCTCGCGGTGGCCGTCCCGGCGGCGTGGACGAGCCCGACGCGCTGCTGCTCGCGGTGCAGGGCCGACCAGTCGGCGATGCCGGTGAGGACGGTCGGGACGGCGCCGGCGAGCCCGGCGGCGACGAGGACCTGCGAGGCGCGGCGCGTGCCGGGGACGAGGTCGAGGACGGCGGCCGACATCCACAGCCCGATGGGCAGGTCGGTGAGCGGCGCGTGGGCCGGATGGCCGACCGGGACGCCGTGCAGGGCGTCCTTGACCGGCCCTGGACGCAGCACCCGCCGGACGGCCCCGGACAGGACCCGGATGGGACGGTCCAGGCCGTCGGCGTGCTCCAGCCTCTCGGTGGCGTCGGCCAGCCGCGCGGTCGCCTGGGGGCTCTCTCCGCGCCGGAAGATGTTGACCCGTCGGTTCATGCCCCTCCTCCGCGGTCCTGCTGGGACGCCTGTTGCGACCCTAGTCTCCCGCGTTCCTCCGCGGCCAGTCATACCTACCTGGTGCCGGGAGGGGCTAAACAACGGGTCAGCGGGCCGCCTCCAGGGTGACGGGGACCCCGTTGAGGACGGCGTTGCCCGAGAGCGGGTCGATCTCCTGCTCGTCGGTGACGGCGTTGACGTTCACCCCGGCGTGCCGGCTCGCGACCCGCGTCCGGGTCCCGGGGCGGTCGTGGCCCCAGCCGTGCGGCAGGCTGACCACCCCGACCATGATCGTGTCGGTGGGCTCGGCGACGGCCTCCAGAACGCCCGCCCGGGACGTGACCCGGACGGTGTCGCCTGCGGTGACGCCGAGGCGGTCGGCGTCGGCCGGGTTGAGCTGGAGGGTGCAGGTGTTGGAGCCGCGCACGAGCTCGGGGACGTTGTGCAGCCAGCTGTTGTTGGACCGCAGGTGCCGCCGCCCGATCAGCACCATGCCGCCGGACGTCCCCGGGCCGCGCAGGGCGGAGCGGAGCCGGTCGACGTCGGCGGCGCACGTGGACGGGCACAGCTCGATCCGGCCGGACGTGGTGCACAGGACCTCCTCCAGCCGCGGCTTGAGGGCGCCGAGATCGAGCCCGTGCGGGTACTCGGTGCGCAGCCGCGTGAGCGTCAGGCCGGTGAAGCCCGCGTCGCCGCCCGGCTCCTCCCGCAGCGCGGGCTCGCCGCCGAACGCGTCGCCGTAGGGGCCGAGGCGGAGCATCATGTCGAGCCGCTGCTCGGTGAGGGTGCCGGTGTCGAGCATCTTGCGCAGCTCGTCGGGCTCGCGGCCGAGCACCGGGGACCCGGGGAGCGTGACGGCCTTCTCCAGCGTCGCCTTGATGATCATTTCGTCGAGCAGGGCGGGGTCGCCGTCCGTGCCGGAGGCGGCCATGGCGAGCCGCGCGAGGATCTCGGCCTCGCCGGGCCGCCCGTCCGGCAGCGGGACGGCCGGCGGCGAGTAGCGCGCGTAGTCGCGGACGGCGAGCCCGGTGAGCGCGATGTCGTAGTGCGGGGTCTGCGCGGGCCGCGGCGGCGGCAGGACCACGTGCGCGTGCCGGGTCGTCTCGTTCAGGTAGGGGTCGACGCTGACCATGAACTCCAGACCGGCGAGCGCGCGGTCGAGCCGGGCGGCGTTCGGCGCCGACAGCGCCGGGTTCCCGCCGATCGTGATCAGCGCTCTGACCTGCCCCTCCCCGGGCGTCTCGATCTCGTCGGCGAGCGTCGCGACGGGCAGCTCGCCGTTGACCTCGGGCAGCCCGCGGACGCGGCTGCGCCACCGCCCGGTCGTGAACGGCTTCTTGCGCCGGTACACCGGGGCGTGGGCGGGCCGCGGGAACATCGCCCCGCCCGGCCGGTCGAGGTTCCCGGTGAGGACGTTCAGGACGTCCACGAGCCAGCTGTTCAGCGTCCCGTAGGCCTGGGTGCACGTGCCGATGCGGCCGTAGACGGCGGCGCGCTCGGCGGCGGCCAGCTCGCGCGCGGTCCTGCGGATCGTCGCGGCTCCGACGCCTGTGACGTCCGCGACGTCCTCGGGGGCGAAGTCGACGGCGAGGGCGCGCAGGTCGTCGAGCCCGTTGACGCGCCCGGCCAGGTGCCCGGCGGACGCGACCAGCTCCTCGGCGAACAGGGTGTGGACGAGCGCCATCAGGAAGAACGCGTCCGTCCCGGGCCGGATGAACAGGTGCTCGTCGGCGAGGGCGGCCGTCCGCGTCCGGCGCGGGTCCACGACGACGATCTTCCCGCCGCGTGCCCGGATCGCCTTGAGC
This sequence comes from Actinomadura sp. NPDC000929, assembly GCF_040492065.1. NCBI lineage: Bacteria > Bacillati > Actinomycetota > Actinomycetes > Streptosporangiales > Thermomonosporaceae > Actinomadura > Actinomadura sp. NPDC000929. The sequence goes on from NZ_JBEUPA010000145.1 coordinate 7,602, forward strand.
CGTCCCGGGAAGTCGGGGGCGGACGCGAGGCTGCCGTTGGACTCCAGCGGGTTCGCTCCGAGCATGAGCAGGTGCCCGGTGCGGTCGAGGTCGGGCACGGGGATCGCCAGGGGGTCGCCGAACATGTGCCCGCACGCGACGTGCTTGGGCATCTGGTCGGCGGTGCTCGCGGTGAAGAGGTTGCGGGTGCCGAGCGCCTTGACGATCGCGGACCCGTACAGTGGCCCGGCGATCGAGTGGGCCGTCGGGTTGCCGAGGTAGACGGCGACGGCGTCGCGCCCGTGCCGCGCGACGACCTCGGCCAGCCGCCGGGCCACCGTCTCGAAGGCCTCGTCCCATCCGGCGGTCTCGCCCGCCACGAGCGGCTCCGCCAGCCGGTCGGGGTCGCCGTCGAGGCTTCCGAGCGTCGCGCCCTTGGGGCAGATGTAGCCCTTGCTGAACGGATCCTTCTCGTCGCCGCGGACCCGCGTGACCGTGCCCGCCTCGTCGAGGGTCAGTGCGAGCCCGCACAGGGCTTCGCAGAGGGGGCAGGTGCGGAAGGCCGTGCGGTCGCCCATCGAGACACTCCTTGTGAACGGGACCGTCTCTCTATGATGGCCGCCCGCCTCTCACCGCGCTATGCCGCAAAGTGAACTATTAAGACACTGCGCGGCTTTCCCGCCAGTAATCACCATTCAGCGCGCCGCGCTCGCGTTCTTCCCTCGGGACGCGGTCAGGGGGCGAAGGGCGGGGCGGTTTTGAAGACGGGGTGCAGTTCGATGGTGGGGGCCAGGTCCGTGAGGATGCGGCGGGCGCGGGACAGGGGGTGCTGGGGGAAGTGCGGGTCCCAGCCGGGGTCCTCGGAGAGGTTGCGGGGCAGGCCGCCCTGGAGTTCCGGGGCGTAGGCGTGCTGCGCCCACCAGCGCATCATGTCCTGGAGGTCGCGGCCCTGGCCGTACTCGGTCAGGTAGTGGTTGAGCGCGGTGCTGTCCCGCATCCCGGTGACGCCCTGCTCCAGGCACTGGATCTTCAGGACGAGGCTGCGGTCCGCGCGCGGCACCGTGAAGGAGGCGACGTACGCCACGCCGGTCGGGCGGTCGGGCAGCGGCAGCTTGATGATCTGCCGGACGGCCGGGAGCCCGTCCAGCGTGACCACGTCCAGTTCGATCAGCCCGCCGCCGGACCCGGCGGTCTTGGCGGCGGTGTCGCGGCGCAGGAGGTCGAGCTGCTCCAGGGGGGCGGGCAGGTCGGGCGGGACGTCGAAGCCGTAGAGGGCGACGGTGTCGCCGTCGGCGTTGCGGAAGGCTCCGGGTTGGAGGGGCTGCCAGCCGGTCTGGTCGAAACGCAGGGACATGAAGCTGCACGTTAACGCACAGAACGGGGCGTAGGGGGAGCGTCGGTCGCCGCCCGCGGGCGGACGGCCGTCTCCATGAACATGAACGGTTCAAGAGAAAGAGTTCTACGTCTTTGCCGGGACGCGGCGCGCTCATGGCATGCTGGGCCGATCCGACCCACAGGTCCACGGGGGGCCGGACGGAGGCGAGGCGATGGCCATGCGGGGGAAGACGGGCATGCGGGGGGCGACGGCCCTGGTCGTGGTCGGAGTGGCACTGGCCGCGGCGGCGTGCGGCGGCTCGGACAAGTCCAAGGCGGAGGGCGCGACGCCCCCGGCCTCGCCGTCCGGCGGGCAGCAGGGCGGAACGCGGCCGGCGAAGGCCGCCAAGCAGCCGATCCTGCTCGCCTTCGGCGGCGACACGCACTTCGAGGGGTCGCTGCGCGGGAGGCTGGCTCAGCCGTCCACGGCGCTGGGCCCGGTCGCGAAGCAGCTGCGCGCCGCCGACCTCGCCATGGTGAACCTGGAGACGGCCATCACGACCGGGGGGACGCCCGCGCCCGGCAAGCAGTTCACCTTCCGGGCTCCGCCGACCGCGCTCACGGCTCTGAAGGCCGCGGGCGTCGACGTGACCTCCATGGCGAACAACCACGGCATGGACTACATGGAGGGCGGCCTGCGCGACTCCCTGGCCGCCATCAAGCGCAGCGGGTTCCCGGTCGTCGGCATCGGCAAGAACGCGGACGCCGCCTACCGGCCTTACCGCGTCACCGTGAAGGGCAACAGGATCGCCATCGTCGGCGCCACGCAGGTGCTGGACGACCACCTGATCCAGGCGTGGACGGCCACCGACACCAAGGGCGGCCTCGCGTCGGCCAAGGACGTCCCGCGCATGGTGCAGGCGGTGAAGGAGGCGCGCCAGGGCTCGGACGTCGTCATCGTCCACCTGCACTGGGGCGCCGAGCTGAAGGGGTGCCCGCTGCCCCGCCAGCAGGAACTCGCCAAGGCCCTCGTCGAGGCGGGCGCCGACGTCGTCGTCGGCGGGCACGCGCACATCCCGCTGGGCGGCGGGTACATGAACGGCGCGTACGTCCACTACGGCATGGGCAACTTCGTGTTCTCCTCCGCGCAGGGCCAGACGGCGAAGTCCGGCGTGCTCTTCCTCAAGGTGGAGAACGGCAAGGTCACCAAGGACAAGTGGAGCCCCGCGCTCATCTCCGGCGGCATCCCCGTGCCGATGCAGGGCGCCGCCGCCAAGGCGGAGGTCCGGCGATGGAACGGCCTGCGTTCGTGCACGGGGCTGAGCGCGCGTCCGTCCTGAGCTGGACTCTCCCACTGCGGGAGGGCCCAGGGTGGGGTCCGTGAGCAAGGATCTCCTCCCGATCGGACGGTTCGCGCGGCTGTGCCGGCTGAGCGTCAAGCAGCTGCGGCACTACGACGACCTGGGGCTGCTTGCCCCGGCGTGGGTCGACCCCGCGTCCGGCTACCGGTACTACCGGACCGGCCAGGCGCGGGACGCGCTGCTGATCGGGCTGCTGCGGTCGATGGACGTGCCGCTGCCGAACGTCGCGCGGGTCCTGGGCGGCGAGGGCGGCGCCCTCGCGGAGGCACGGGACAGGGTCGAGGCGGACGTCGCCCGGCGGCGGCGCGCCCTGCGGCTCCTGGACCGCGTGGTCGCCGAGGGACTGCCGGAGACGGAGGTCTCGGTCGTCCGGGAGCCGGCGCGGCGCGTGTTCGTCGCGCGGGAGTCCGCGACGCCGGCGACGATCGACAGGGCGACCTCGGCGTGCGCGACCCGGCTGCTGCCCAGGTTGGGGCCGGGCGGCCTGCTGGTCGGCCTGTTCCCGCTCGACATGGGGGACGAGTTCGACGTGCGCGTGGCCGTCCAGCACGAGGACGGCGACGACCTCCTGCCCGGCGGCCGGTTCGCCGCGGCCCTCCACACCGGTCCCTACGAGGAGATCGCGCTCACGGTCCACGGCGTGCTCGCGTGGTTCGGCGACTACGGGCAGACGCCCGCCGGGCCGGTCCGCGAGGTGTACCTCAACGACCCCGCGACCACGCCGCCCGAACACCTGGAGACCCGGGTGATGATTTACGTGGAGGATCCTCGATGACGAGCGCGACCGATCGGGCGCACGACCGGACGGGGGCGCCCGCCCAGGGCGCACCGGGGTGGTACGAGGCGGCCGACGAGCCGGAACTGGTGGAGCACGGGACCGTGACCGGCCTGGCCGTCACGGGTCGGGGCGAGCCGGGAGGCGCCGTCTACTACGAGAGCGTGGGCGCGCTGTACGCGGTCATGGAGGCGCTCGGCGCGCCCCCGGCGCCGCTGGAGGGGCGGTGGTGGGTCGAGGACGACCGCTCGCCGTTCGAGGTGCCGCGCGAGGAGTGGCGGTGGCACCTGTTCCTCCGGCTCCCGGACGGGACGGCGACGATCGACGCCGCCCGCGCGCGGGCCTGCTCGGGCCTGCCCGCGGCGGCACGCGTCCAGCACGTTTCCTACACCGACGGACGGTGCGTGCAGGTGTTGCACCGTGGGCCGTACTCCGAGGAGCCCGCCTCCCTCGCCCGCATGGAGGCGCTGATGGAGGCCGAGGGCCTGGTGCCGAACGGCCTGCACCACGAGGTCTACCTGTCCGACGTCCGAGAGGAGGATCCGGCCAGAATGCGCACGATCCTGCGCCAGCCGGTCCGCTAGGGAACTGTGGACACGCCGCCTCAGGAGCGTAGTTTCACGGGAAACGAGCTCCTAGGGACAGGCGGGCGTGCCGATGCGTGACCAGTGGGTGAGGTCGGGCGAGATCGAGCTGGCGGTGCGGGTGCGGGGCGTGGAGAACCGGCCGACGGTCGTCCTCGTCCACGGCTACCCGGACACGGGCGCGATGTGGGACGAGGTCGCCGGGCGGCTCGCCGAGCGGTTCCGCGTCGTCGTCTACGACGTGCGCGGGGCCGGCGCGTCCGGCGTCCCGGCCGACCCGCTGGACTACCGGCTGGACGCGCTGATGGGCGACCTGGAGGCCGTCCTGGACGGCGTGGGCGCCGACGAGCCCGTCCACCTGGTGGGGCACGACTGGGGCTCGGTGCAGGGCTGGGAGGCCGTCATCGGCGACCGGCTGCGTGGCCGCGTCGCCTCGTTCACCTCGATCTCCGGGCCGGACCGGCGGCACATGGCCCGCTGGGCCAGGGAGGCCGTCCGGTCCGGGCCGCGGGGCGTCGCGGAGGTGCTCGGGCAGGCGCGGCGCAGCGTCTACATGCCGGTCCTGATGACGCCGTGGGCGGGCGAGGTCGCGGCGAGGGTCCTCGCCGCCGGATTCGGTCGGGTGATGCGGCTGCGTGAGGGCGCCGAGCCGCGTCCCGGGCACCCGGCCGGCACGCTGCCCGCCGACGCCCGCCACGGGCTCGGCCTGTACCGCGCCAACATGGGCCGCGGCCGTGCTGCCATGGGCGGTGCCGGCATGAGCCATGCCGGCGCGGGCGCGCTCGGCGACGGGCGGACGGACGTCCCCGTCCAGCTCATCGTCCCCGTGAAGGACCGCTACGGCTCGCAGGCGCTCCTGCTGTCCGCGCGCGGGCCCGTGGAGCGCCTGTACGTGCGGCGCGCACCGGCGGGGCACTGGGTGGCGCGCAGCCACCCCGACCTCGTCGCCCGCTGGATCAGTGAGTTCGTGGAGCACGTCGAGGGCAGGCCGGAGACGCCCGCGATCGCCCACGCGCGCGCGGCCGGGCTCCCCGGCAAGGACTTCGGAGGCGACCTCGTCGTCATCACGGGGGCGGGCAGCGGCATCGGGCGCGCCACCGCCCGTGCCTTCGCCGCCGCAGGGGCCCGCGTCGTCGTGGCCGACATTGACGAGGGCGCCGCCAAGCGCACCGTGGAGGAGATACAGGCGTCCGACGGCGAAGCCCACGTCTACGGGGTGGACGTGGCCGACGCGGAGGCGATGGAACGGTTCGCCGACTACGTCCGTGACACGTTCGGGGTCCCCGACATCGTCGTGAACAACGCGGGCATCGCCATCGCGGGGTCGCTGCTTGAGACGTCCGAGGAGGAGTGGAACCGCATCCGCTCCATCAACCTGGACGGCATGTACCGGGGTTCGCGCCTGTTCGGACGCCAGATGGTCGAACGCGGCGAGTGGGGCCACATCGTCAACATCTCGTCGATGGCCGCCTACCTGCCCAGCGCGGAGATGCCCGCGTACGGCGCCACCAAGGCCGCCGTGCTGCAGATGACCGAGGGCCTCCGTCTCGACCTCGACCGCTACGGGATCGGCGTCTCCGCCGTCTGCCCGGGGGTGATCGACACCCCCATCGTCGGCAGGACCCGCTTCGTCGGCCTGCCGTCCGGCGCGGAGACCGAGCTGCGCGAGCGGATAGGGCGCGCGTCCGAGCGCCGGGGGTACGCGCCGGAGAAGGTCGCGGGGGCCATCCTGCGGGCCGTCCGGCACGACAGGCCGGTGGTGCTCGTCACCGCCGAGGCGCGCTTCGGCCGCGTCCTCTCCCGCGTGTCGCCCACCGCGAACCGGGCCCTGGCCCGCATGGGGCGGCGCGCCGGGGACCGCCTCCGGACGGGCGTGGAGGGGCCCCGGGGCTGACTCAGGCGCGCATCAGGGTCTGCGAGGGCGTCTCGCCGAAGCGCTGCCGGTAGTGGGCGGCGAAACGGCTCATGTGGAAGTACCCGGCCGCCCCGGCGACCTCGGTGATCGCTCCGGGCCCGGGCCGGGCGACGGAGAGCTCCGCGCGGGCGCGGTCGAGCCGCACGCCGCGCAGCAGCTGCGTGGGCGTCATGCCCCACTCGGCCTGGCAGACGGCCTGGAGCTGCCTCACGCCGAGCCCCACCGCCGCCGCGATGTCGGTGACCCCGACCGGGCGGTGGTGGTGCGCCTCGACCCACTCCCGGATGATCCCGGCCAGATGGTGGGGGACCCGGTCGGCGGGCTCGGCGAGCTTCGGCGTGCCCGTGTGGGGCAGGCCGAGCAGGATCGCGGTCAGCAGCGACTCCTCCAGGCTGCGCTCCGCCAGCGGGTGGAGGCCGCCCTGCGCCGCCGCGTCGTCGAGGACGTCGCACACGTACCGCCAGGTGCGCTCGACGATCGAGGACGGCACGAGGCCCTCCCCGCCGTCGTGGAAGCGCAGCGGCGCGGCGTGCCCGCGCCCGAGGTGGGCGCCGAGATGGTCGGCGAGCCGCCCGGTGCTCGTCGCGATGACCAGGCAGCCCTCCGTCGGATGCGGCGTCATCCGCATCGCCTCGTCGTGCGACAGGACGAGGCTTCCCGCGGAGGTCGTCCGGCGCCCGGAGGCCCGGTACTCGACGCCCATGGGCGCCATCGGCGCGCACAGGGCGAAGTGCCCCTCCGTGGGCGGCGTGTCCACGATGACGCCGCCGCCCCCGTACCGCACCCAGACGAGGTTGACCGAGCCCACGCCGAGGGCGTTGACCAGGCCGTCCATCGGCACGTCCGGTTCGAGCGCCTGGAGGTCGTGGCCGACGGCGAACGGCTCGACCGTGTCGTGCAGGACTCCCATGTCCTTGCTGAGGACGCGCCGGTGGGCGGACAGGGGCGGCTTGGCATCGGAAGAAGTCATCGTCCTGGCGGGGAAGCCGTTTCCTCATCGTCGGCGGACAGAACACCTCGGGCGCGCAGCCGCGGCATGACCTCGGCGGCGAAGTAGCCCAACTCGTCAGCGTAATTGAGGAACGACAGAGCGATACCGTCGAATCCCGCATGAGCGAAATCCGCCAGCCCGTCCGCGACGTCGTCGGGGTCGCCGACCAGCGGGCAGCTGCCGTGGCCGGCCGCGAACCTGTCGCGGTACACCTGGAGCATCTCCGGGGTGAACGACTGAGCGTGCAGCCCCTGCAGGCGCATCACCTCGTCGACGGCGGGCCAGTCGGCGCGCTCGTCGGCGTAGTAGCGCAGGAAGTCCTCCGCCTCCTTCCTGGTCGGCCGGCACACGACATGGCCGAGCGTGAAGACGCCCACCGACCGGCCGTGGGAGGCGGCCTCGGTGCGGATGGCCTTCACGATCTCGGCCCCGTCCTGCGGGCCGCCGACGACGGTGAACGCCCGGTCGGCGTTGCGCGCGGCGAACGAGCGCCCCTGCGTGGACGACCCGGCGTTGATGACGGGCAGGCTGTGCCCGTTGTACGGCTTGGGCCTGCCCACGACGTGCTTGAGCTGGAAGAACCGCCCGTCGTGGTCGAACGGCTCATCGGACGACCAGATGCGCCTGACGACGTCCCACCACTCCTGCGCGAGGGCGTAGCGCGTGTCGTGGTCGCCGGGCAGCGAGAGGCCGAACATCTCGTATTCGGGAGCGTGCCAACCGGCCACGATGTTCAGCCCGACCCGCCCCTTGCTGAGGTGGTCGGCGGTCGCGAGCTGCTTGGCCGCGACGACCGGGTGGTGGAACGCGGTGTGGACGGTGGTGAACACGCGGAGCCGGCTCGTCTGGGCGAGCAGCCCGGAGGCCCACACCAGCGGATCGAGGGCGCTGCGGTGGAAGTCGGTGTCCGGCCCCCAGTCCGTCCAGCGCGCGACCGGCAGGAGGAAGTCGATGCCGACCTCGTCCGCGATCCGTGCGAGCCGGAGATTGTCGTCCCAGGTGGCGTGCCATCGCTCCGGCGCTGTCGTGATGGCCAGCCCCGATTCGGTGTTGGGGGAGAACAAGCCGAGTTGGAATCCCATGCAGAACCTTTCTTGTCCGGCGCGCCCGGTATTGGCGGTCCGGTCGTCGCGCCCAAGTATCGGAAGGCGTCGCCCCGATGGGCAACGCGGTGACATAGAGTGGCCGCCATGCAGGCGCGCGTGCTCACGTTCAACACCCTTTTCAAGGGCGAGGCCCGCGCCCGGATGGGCGTCCTGGCCGAGACGATCGAGCGGTCGGACTACGACGTCGTCTGCCTGCAGGAAGTCATCTCGTGGCGGGTGCTGGCCCTGCTGCGCCGCGTCGCCGCCTCGTATCCGCACGTCTCCTACTCGCCGATGTTCCCGCTCGTCCGCGGTGGCCTGGTGACCCTTTCCCGCCACCCGGTGACGCGCCGTCATTTCCGGGCATACGCGCCCGCCGGGCCGGCGCGTCCCGAATGGCTGCTGGGCAAGGGCGCCCTGTTCACCCGGGTCCGGCTCCCCGGCGGCCACCTCACCGTGGTGAACACCCACCTCTCGGCGAACCTGGACATGGACTGGTCCCCCTCGAACGTCTACACGCGAGTCGAGAAGGGGGAGCTGCGCCGGCTGGCGGCGGCCGTCGACCGGATTCCGAAGGCGGAACCGCTGGTGGTGATGGGCGATTTCAACGTCCCCCGCGATTCCCCCTACCTTGCGGAGTTCGTTTCGAGCACCGGCCTGCGGGACGTTTTCGGCGGCGACACGGAACCGACCTTCCGCCCCGAGTACGCCGAGATCGGCGCCATTGACCAGGTGCTGGTCGGGCCGGGCCTCCAGGCGAAGGCGCGCCTGGTCTTCAAGGAGAAGGTCCGCCTTCCCGGCGGGCGTTCGACCGTCCTGTCCGACCATTACGGGATCGAGGCCGAGATCACGGGACGGAACGGCTAGCGGTCCTTGCGGGCCACGGCCGTCCAGCCGGCGTCGGTGATGTACTCGCCGCCGTAGGGGCGCCATTCGTGCAGGCGGACGACGCCCGGGTCGACGATGGTGAGGCCGTCCAGGAGCGCGGCCACCTGCTCGCGGGTCCGGGCCACCAGGCTCGCGCTCGCCGCCTGCGAGCGGTAGGTCTCCCCGACCCGCACGTTGCGCCGTTCCTCCAGCGCCGCGTGCGACAGGATGACGTGGCTGCCGGCGGGCAGGGCCTCGGTGAAGCGCCGGACGAGCGCCGCCGGTTCCTCCTCGTCGCGGAGGAAGTGCAGGACGGCGACGAACAGCACGCACATCGGGCGCCGGAAGTCGAGCAGCGCGCGCACCTGCGGATCGTCCAGCACCGTGTCCGGTTGGCGCATGTCGGCCTGGACGATCGTGGTCAGCTCGTCCGTGGCGACGAGGGCCCGCGCGTGGACGGTCACCATCGGGTCGTTGTCGACGTACGCGACCCGTGCGCGGGGCTGCTCCTCCCGCGCGGTCTCGTGCACGTTGCCCTGGGTGGGCAGGCCGGTGCCGATGTCCAGGAACTGGTCGATGCCGCGTCCGGCCACGTAGCGGACGGCGCGCTGGAGGAACGCGCGGTTCGCGCGGGCGACCCCCTCGACCGTGGGCAGCGCCCGCGCGACCGCCTCCGCCGCCTCGCGGTCGGAGGCGTAGTTGTCCTTGCCGCCGAGGAAGTAGTCGTACATGCGGGCGACGCTCGGCGTGCCGGTGTCCACACCGGGCACGGACGAGGCTTCTCCGGAGTCCGCCATCCCGTCGCCACGACCTTCCTGACCGGCCCCAAATCGTGATCATTCAGTCTATGTCGCGGGCGTCGCGCGCGGGCGGACGCCGCGCGGCGGTGAGGCTGCCACGCGGCGGTTAGGCTGCCGCCATGTGCGAGACCGGTGGCGGGACGGGTGAGGCGGCGGCGTCGGCGCCGCGCCCGGTGCACGGCGCGGCGGTCGATCCCGTCGCGCTGGAGCCGGTGGACGAGGTCGAGATCGTCACTCTCGTCGACAACGTCTACGACGCCCTGCTGGGCGATGACGAGCGGACCCGCCGGGCGGGCGCGGGCGCGGGCGTGGTGGCGGCGCCGCAGTTCGAGGGCGGCCGCACCACCGCGGGAATGATCGCCGAGCACGGCTTCTCGGCGCTGGTCACGGTGCGCCGGGCCGGCCGCTCCACGACCCTGCTGTTCGACACGGGCCGGTCGCCCGACGCGATGGTCACGAACGCCGACAGGCTCGGCATCGACCTCGGCGACATCCAGGGCGTCGTGCTCAGCCACGGCCATTTCGACCACGCGGGCGGGCTGGCGGGGATGGTGGGCCTGCGCGGCGTGCGGTCGATGCCGATGGTGCTGCATCCGCTGGTCTGGACGAGGCGCCGCCTCGCCGTGCCCGGCCGGGACGTCGAGGAGCTGCCAACGCTGAGCAGGCGGGCGCTGGACGGGGAGGGCTTCCAGGTCATCGAGCGCCGCGAGCCCTCGCTGCTCCTCGACGGCAGCGTCCTGATCACCGGTGAGGTCGACCGGACGACCGAGTTCGAGCACGGCATGCCGCCGCCGCACCAGGCCTGGACGGGCAGGGAGTGGGCGCACGACCCGCTCGTCCTCGACGACCAGGCGCTCGTCGTCCACGTCCGGGGCCGCGGGCTGGTCGTGCTGACCGGCTGCGGCCACGCGGGCGCGATCAACATCGTCCGGCACGCGCAGCGGCTGACGGGGGTCGGGGAGCTGCACGCGCTCGTCGGCGGGCTCCACCTCGGCGGCCCGGCCTTCGAACCGGTCATCGCGCCCACGGTCGCCGCCCTCACCGGCCTCGCGCCGGGGCTCGTCGTCCCGGGGCACTGCACCGGCTGGCGCGCCCAGCACGCCCTGGCCGCGGCGCTGCCCGACGCCTGGGTGCAGGGCAGCAGCGGCACCGCGTACCGGCTGAGCGCCGCCGCGTAGCGCGCCCGCCTCACGCCGGCCGGCGGGCCTCGATGAGGGTGCGGGACGAATGGGCGGTGAAGACGCCGTCGCGCCGGATCCGCTCGTCCAGCTCGCGCAGGCGGTCATGGTGGAGGTCCACGGTGAAGCCGGGGACGATCCAGATCACCTTGCGCAGGAAGTAGACGACCGCGCCGATGTCGAAGAACTCCATGCGCAGGCGCTCGGAACGTAGGTCGACGATGTCGAGCCCGGCGGCGCGGGCGGCGGCGCTCTCGGCCTCCGGGTCGCGTGCGCGGCGGGCCTCGGGCTGTGGGCCGAGGAAGAACTCGGTCAGCTCGAAGACGCTCGCCGGGCCGACGTGCTGGGCGAGGTAGGTTCCGCCGGGGGCGAGGACACGCGCGATCTCGGTCCACCGGACCGTGGCCGGATGGCGGCTGACGACCAGGTCGAACGCATCGTCGGCGAAGGGGAGCGGCGCATCAGCGGAGTCGGCGACGACGACGGCGCCCCTGGGGTGCAGGAGCCGGGTGGCCTTGGCGACGTTCGGCGGCCACGACTCGGTCGCCGCCATCGTCGGCGGGAACACCGCGGCGCCCGCGAGCACCTCTCCCCCGCCGGTCTCGACGTCCAGCGCCGCCCGCGCCCGGCCCAGCCGCTCGCTCATCAGCCGCTGGTATCCCCAGGACGGGCGCTGCTCCGTCGCGCGGCCGTCCAGCCAGGAGAAGTCCCAGCCCGCGACGGAGACCGTGGCGGCCTCGGCGACCAGATCCTCGAACGTCCGGCCCGTCATTTCGGAAGCCCCAGCATCGTCCGGCAGGGGGCGAGGCCCTCGATGGTGACGGGGACGGTGCGGTGGCGTTCCCAGTCGGCCCGGGTCAGACGGTACCGCCGTTCGATGGTCACCGCCCCGCGGACGACGTGGCGGTCGACTCCGTTGGGCTGGTAGCCGAGCTTGCGCGACACCGCGCTCGACGCGTGGCTGTCCTCGAAGGCGGCGGAGACGGCCTCCTCGGCGTCCAGGCCCGCGAAGGCCAGATGCAGGACGGCCGCTCTCATCTCCGTGCCGATCCCCTGCCCGTGGTGGCGCCGGCCGAGCCACGAGCCGGTCTCGACCTGCCGGAGGACGACGAGGTCGCGCGCCCAGAGGGTCTGCTGCCCGACGACTTCGCCCTCGCGGAACACGGTGAGGTCGAGCTCCCACTTCTCGGGCGTCCATTCCCCGAGCGTCCTCCAGTGGTGCTGGACGACGCCCCGCGCGACCTCGGCGGGCGGGGCGTCCGTCCACGGCACCATGAACGGCATCGTCTCCGGGTCGTGGACGCCCTCGGCGGCGAGGTCGGCCAGCGCGGCGAGTTCCTCGGGCGACGGCAGGCGCAGTTCCAGCCGCGGCGTCCTCAGCCGCAGACCGAGCGGCGGGAAGTGATCGACCAGCATTCCTTCACCATGGCCCTTCCGGCCCGTCCCCGGCACCTGGTTTTGTCATTGCGGGCGAAGGCGGCCTGTCGTCTTGCCGTGCGGCCACTTCCCGCACGACCGTCACAAAGTTGCCGGTCAGCGGATTGCGGGCCTGCCGATTCCACACGGCCCCGATCTGCCAGGTCGCAGCCTCGTGGTCCACCGCTTTGAGCATGACCTGCGCCGGTGCGATAGAGCCCGCGCTGACCGGGACGAACGCGACACCGACGCCCGCCGCCACCAGCGCGAGCACGGTCTGCAGGTCATGTGCCTCCTGCACCACCTCGGTGTCCACACCGAGGCAGGCGCGGAACCCCTCGATCTGTGAAGCCAGCCCTGGCCCCTTCACCTGAGCCAACGCGACGAACGGCCGCCCCGCCGCCCATCGCGCCACATCATCCGCGTTCTCTGGCGGTGAATCCCCCGCCGTGGCGATCGCGAGGCGGTCGGTCCGAAGGGGCAATCGTTCCCACTTCTCACCGACCGGCAGCCGAACGAACCCGACGTCCAACTCGCCCGTTGCCAGCCGCTCCAGTTGCGTGTGTGAGGACATGTCGTCCAGGACGATGCCCACGTCCGGGTAGCGCCGCCTGAACGCCGCCACCGCCCGCGGCGCGAGCTCGATGCTCGACATGCCGAAACCCACCGACAGCCTTCCGATCTCCCCGCAGGCCATCCGGTTCATTCGCACGGCCAAGGTGTCGGCCCGCCGCACCAGATCCTCCGCCTCGGGCAGAAGGACCGCGCCGAGGTCGGTGAGCGTGGCGCCGTGCCGACCCCGATGGAACAGCCGTCCCCCGACCTGCGTCTCCAGTGCCTGGATCTGTTTGGTCAGAGCCGGTTGGGTCATGGCCGACGCCAGCGCCGCCCGGCCGAAGGCACGGTGCTCGACGACTCTCAGGAAGGAGCGGAGCAGACGGATATCCATTCCCAGAGGTTATGTCATCGATCCAAAGATTTATTGGACGAATGTGCGGCGAGAGGGTTCGGTGGTGAGCACGCAGGAGCGGTGACGAGGAGGAACCATGCGTTGTGCGACCGTCCAGTTCGAGCATCGGCCCGATGACAAGGCCTACAACCTGGCCAGGATCGAGCACTTCACCACGCGGGCGGCCCAGGCCGGGGCGCTGGTCGTCGTCTTCCCCGAGATGTGCGTGACGGGCTACTGGCACCTTCGCCGTCAGACGGCCGAGCGGCTACAGGAGCTCGCCGAGCCGGTGAGCGGCCCGTCTGTGACGTTCGTCCGCGGGCTGGCGGGCACGCTGGGCGTGGCCGTGGGCGTGGGCTTCCTGGAAATCGATGATCAAGGACGCCTGTTCAACTCCTACGCCATGTGCCTGCCGGACGGGGACGTCCACGTTCACCGGAAACTGCACGCGTTCGAACACGAAGCGATCTCCAGTGGCGACCGCTTCACCGTCTTCGACACCCCGTGGGGCGTGCGCATGGGAGTCCTCATCTGCTGGGACAACAACCTTGTCGAGAACGTCCGGGCGACCGCGCTGCTGGGCGCGGTGGTCCTCATCGCGCCTCACCAGACGGGCGGCACCGCCTCACGCAGCCCGCACGGCATGCGCCCGATCCCCATGGAACTGTGGCGGGGCCGGGACCGGGATCGCCAGTCGATCGAGGCCGAGCTGCGCGGGCCGAACGGGCGGGAGTGGCTGATGCGCTGGCTGCCCTCCCGCGCCCATGACAATGGCCTCTTCCTCCTGTTCAGCAACGGGGTGGGCGAGGATGACGATGAGGTTCGCACTGGCAACGCGATGATCCTCGATCCGTACGGCAGGATCCTCGCCGAGACCTGGGCCGCCGAGGACGCCATGGTGGTCGCCGATCTCGATCTCGACCTGCTGCCCATGTCGACCGGCCGTCGCTGGATGCAGGGGCGGCGGCCCGAACTCTACGAGATCCTCACACGCCGCTTCGGCGGCGAACGCGACGCCCGCAGCGCCCGTTTCTCGACCGAGCCCGTGCCGCTCCACCGGCCGAGGTGACCGTGGAGACGGTCGCCGGTGGGCTATGCGACAGGTCGGACTTACCGTCCGCAGTGCCCGGGACCGGCCCCCGGACACGCGACGCCCACGCGAACGGCGAGGGGGTGGTGGGGGCCGCGCTGCGGGCCCCCCCCCCCCCCAAAAAAAAAGAAACATCCGGGGGGGCCGGCCCCGGAGGGGCCGGGGCCCCCGGGGCAAGGAAGATGGGGGGGGGGGGGTATA
>NZ_JBEUPA010000146.1:0-21738 GCF_040492065.1 Actinomadura sp. NPDC000929
GGCGGCCGTCGCGGGCGGCGCCGCGGCCGTGGCCGTGGGCGGCGGCGCGGCGGTCTACGTCGCCACGGCGCAGGAGGCGCCCAAGCCGATCGTCGCGCGGCTGGTGGCGCTCAGCGAGCCGCGGCGGGAACTCGGCGGCGGGATGACGTTCCAGGCGCAGGGCCGGGTCGTGCGCGTCACGGGCGGGGACGCCACGCTCAACCGGAAGATCAACCAGGCGCTGCGGGCGCCGCTCGAACGGCGCTGGGCGAAGACCCGCAACGGCTTGAAGGACATCGGCCGCGGCGCCTACACCGATGTCGTGACGCCGGCGATCCTCCTGCGCGGCGACCGGCTGCTGTCGGTCTGGTACAAGGTCGAGCTGCGCGGCGAGCGCGGGACGGGCTGGGACCAGTCCCAGGCGGCGACCGTCGACCTGCGGACCGGCGCCTCCTACCGGCCGACCGACCTGTTCCGCGTCCCGAGCGGCCAGGGCCTGAAGCCGCTGGACGGCAGGATCAAGGCCCGCCAGCCCGGCGGCGCCTACTGCGGCAGAGGCCAGACGGGCGGCGCGGGCCTGCCGCGGGGCACCGACAACCCGTCCGCGTTCGTCGGGTCCGGCGAGGTCACCATGGCCCTCACCCCGACGGGGCTGCGCGTGGCCTTCTACCTCTCGACCCTGGGGTATGAGTCGGCGTGCGGGCAGCTCGACAACGTGCTCCCCTACGCCGAGGTCAACGACATTCTGAAGCCCGCGCTGCTCAAGGCGGTTCCGTACCCGTCGCCCAAGCGCTCCTG
The DNA here is from genome assembly GCF_040492065.1 of Actinomadura sp. NPDC000929. Taxonomy (NCBI): domain Bacteria; kingdom Bacillati; phylum Actinomycetota; class Actinomycetes; order Streptosporangiales; family Thermomonosporaceae; genus Actinomadura; species Actinomadura sp. NPDC000929. The sequence continues at coordinate 778 of NZ_JBEUPA010000146.1, forward strand.
AACGACAGCGGCCCGGCGACGCGAGCGTCGCCGGGCCGTCCGCGCGAGATCACTTGCGCTTGCTGATCTCCTCGGTGAGCTGCGGCGCGACCTGGAACAGGTCGCCCACCACGCCGTAGTCGACCAGCTCGAAGATCGGCGCCTCGGGGTCCTTGTTGACCGCGACGATGGTCTTCGAGGTCTGCATGCCGGCCCGGTGCTGGATGGCACCGGAGATGCCGACCGCGATGTACAGCTGCGGCGACACCGTCTTGCCGGTCTGGCCGACCTGGAACGAGTGCGGGTACCAGCCGGCGTCGGTCGCGGCGCGGGAGGCGCCGACGGCCGCGCCGAGCGAGTCGGCCAGCCCCTCGATGATCTTGAAGTTCTCGGCGCCGCCGACGCCGCGGCCGCCGGAGACCACGATCGCGGCCTCGGTCAGGTCCGGGCGCTCGCCCTTCTCCTGGACGACCTTCTCCACGATCTTGGCGCCCTTGTCGGCGTCCGAGAGCGTGACCGACACCTGCTCCTCGGCCGGGGTGGCCGGGGCCGCCTCGGGGGCGACGGAGTTCGGCCGCACCGCGATGATCGGCGTGCCCGTCCGCACCCTGGCGTGCGCGATGATCGCGCCGCCGAAGATGGAGTGCTCGCCGACGAAGCCGTCGGCGACGTCCACGACGTCGGTGAGCACGCCGGAGCCGGTCTTGACGGCGAGGCGGCCCGCGATCTCCTTGCCCTCGCCGGTCGCGGCCACCAGCACCGCGGCCGGGGACTTCTCGCTGACGAGCTGGGCCAGCAGCGCGGCCTTCGGGGCGACGACGTAGGAGGCCAGCTCCTCGTCGGCGGCCACGTAGACCTTGCCGGCGCCGTACTCGGCGAGCCTGTCCTTGGCGTTCTCGTAGCCCGGGCCGACCCATACGGCGGCGGCCTCGCCGAGCCGGTTCGCCAGCGTCAGCAGTTCGAGCGTGACCTTCTTGACCTCACCGTCGACGTGGTCGACGAGGACGAGAATCTCGGCCATGGTTGCAATCCCCTTCCTCGGTCAGACGAACTTCTTCGACGCGAGGAACTCGGCGATCTTCGCACCGCCGTCGCCCTCGTCGGTGACGATCTCGCCCTTCGCGCGCGGCGGCGCCTCGGCGAAGTCGACCACCTCGGTCGCGGCGTTCGCCAGGCCGACCCGCGACGCGTCGATGCCGGCGTCGCCGAGACCGAGCGTCTCGACCGGCTTCTTCTTGGCCGCCATGATCCCCTTGAACGAGGGGTAGCGCGGCTCGTTGATCTTCTCCACCACGGACACGACCGCGGGCAGGCTCGCCTCGACCCGGTCGAAGCCGTAGTCGGTCTGCCGCTGCACCTTGATGGACGTCCCGTCGATCTCGACCTTGTTGGCGAGCGAGAGCTGCGGGACGCCGAGGCGCTCGGCGAGCATCGCGGCGATCATGCCGGTGCGCGCGTCGGTGGACTCCGCGCCGAGGACGACCAGGTCGAACCCGGTGCGTCCGAGCGCCTGCTCCAGCGCGTACGAGGTCTGCAGCGCGTCGGAGCCCGCGAGGCCGTCGTCGAGGAGGTGGACGGCCTTGTCGGCGCCCATCGCCAGCGCCTTGCGGATGGAGTCGGTGGCCTTGTCGGGACCCATGGTGAGGACGGTCACCTCGCCGCCGTGGGCCTCCTTGATGCGCAGCGCCTCTTCGATGGCGTACTCGCAGAGTTCGTTGATGACTCCGTCCGCCGCGGCGCGGTCGAGCGTGCTGTCATCGGACTTCAGCTTGCGCGGGCTCTCCGTATCGGGAACCTGCTTCACCAGGACGACGATGTTCATGGCCGGTGGCCGACCTCCCTGCACTCAGTTGGCCGCTGAGGTAAGCGGCAGAGGGGCGCCGCCCATGGCGGGTCGACGCGGACATGCGCTTTCGCAGTCACAGCCTGCCAAACACCCGAACGTGCTTCGGAGCCGGGTCCCCGGTTCGGCCGTGCACGATAATGTTACTCGTCGGTAGCCTACTGGCAAATCCCAGTTCGTGAGACCTTACCCACGTGTACGGCGGGTTTGCGGTGCATGCGGCGTCCCGAACCGGACGTGACGGACATCATGCCTCACACCCCGTTGACGGCGTGCTGGAGGCGGTCCATCGAGCTCTCCAGCGTCCGCTGCAGGCCGTAGGTCGGGGAGAAGCTCGGCGTCAGCGTCATCGCGCCGACGCCGACGAGCAGGCACAGCACGCCGAGGCCCACGACCGCGGCGGCGACCGCGCGCGGCCGCCGCGCCACCGGCAGGAACATCCGCTCCAGCTGGCGCCGCGGAGCGCTGACGCCCGGCGCCGTCCACAGCACGGCGGCCCCCGCCCCCGCGCCGAACGCGCAGGACGTCAGCGAGTCGAGCTTCCCGCCGACCGCCGACACCGCGGCGAGCCCGAGCGGGACGGCGACCGTGAACACCGCCGCGTAGGGGACGGTCAGCAGCGTCCGCCCGACCGCCCACGCCCAGCCGCGCGCCGTCGTGCCCGCCACCCGCAGCAGCGTCACCGCGGCCAGCGTCAGGACGAGACCCGCGATCGGCAGCATGATCACGACCCCGACGCCGGCGACCACGACCAGGGCCGCGAGCAGCCGCGCCCAGCCCTGCGTCACCGCCATGTCGTGCGCCGCCGCCTCGTGCGCCGCCGTCTCCCCTGTCCCGGCGGGGGACGCGGTCGGGACGTCCGCCGGAGCCGGGGCCGGGACCTGCGGCGCCAGCGCCTCGGCGGCGGGACGGGCGGCGGCCGCCGGAAGCTTCAGGCGGGACGCCGCCTCCGCCAACTCGGCCGCCGACGGGCGGGCGGCCGGGTCGGGATGCGAGGCGGCCGCCACCAGCGGGCGCAGATCGGCGGGCAGCGCCTCGGCGGGCGCGTCCGGACGGCCGGTGGCGGCGAACGCCACCGTGGCCGCCCACGCGCGGACGTCGTCCGCGGCGCCGGCGCCGGGGGTCAACGCGAAGTCGACGACGACCGGCGCGTCGTCCACCACCAGCACCGTTCCCGGCCCCAGCTCGCCGTGCGCGAGGCCGGCCAGGTGGATGGCGGCGAGAGCCTTGGCGAGCCCGAAGGCCATGCGGCGCAGCGCGTCCCCCGCCATCGGCCCCTGCCCGGCGACCGTCTCGGCGAGCGGACGCCCGGGGACGAACCGGAACACCACGTAGGGGCGCGGACCGGCGGCCTCGCCGTCCAGGACGTCCGCCACGTAGGGGCTGAGCACCTCGCGCATCCGCGGGACGTCGGGCGCGGCGCCCGGCGGCAGGAGCCGGATCGCCACGTCGCGGCCGTCGGGGCCCGCGGCGCGGTGGACGTCGCCGGTTCCGCCGCCCAGCCTGGACAGCAGCCTGTACGGACCGATGTGCGCCTGGTGGCTCGTCTCACCGCTCATAATGGGTCGCCACCCTATCGACCGGAGAGGGGACGCGCCCCCGTCGCCGGAGGCGCCGCGCGTCACGTCCCGGGGATGCTCGCCACGAGGTCGTGGACGTCGGCGCGCAGGCTCTCCAGATCCTGGCTCATCCCGTCCACCGGCGTGGTGTCGGGCGGCTGCCGCTGCGACAGCCCGACCAGCACCGCGGCGAAGATCCCGAGGATGAGGGCCCCGACGAGGGCGGCCTCGGCGCGCGGCAGCACCGCTCCCCAGATGCGGGCCAGCTGGCGGCGGGGCGCGCCGCTGCCCGGCGCGAGGCAGAGCAGCCCGATCACGGCCATCGCCGCGTAGGCGATGGCCCGGGAGGCGGTCATCGCCGGATCGGCGAAGATCAGCACACCGAGAAAGATCAGCCCCGCGAGGCCGCTGAGCGACGTCCACAGCACGGTCGACATCAGCGCGCCGGGAAGGTGCAGCGGCGTCCGGAACGCGGCCGCGACGGCGTCGCCCGAGCGCGGGCCCCGCCGCGTCTGCCGGCCCTCCATGCCCTTGGCCGCCTTGTCGCCCGCCCGCAGGACGAACACGCCGGCGACGGTGACGCCGAGGGCGAGCAGCGGCGCGATGTGGGCGAACCCCAGCAGCGCCACCAGGACGATGAAGCTGAGCACCCGGTACCAGCCGTAGGGCTTGCGCCGCTCCTTGTCGCGCTCGGACCCGTCGGCGCGGTCGGGACGGGCCTGGTCGGGGCGCTGCCGCGCCTCCGGCTCGTACGGGCCGCGCTGGAGCGCGCCCTGCGGCGGCTGGTTCGGCGGGGGCCCGTACTGCGGCGGCGGATACCCGCCCTGGTAGGGGCCCTGGTCGTAGGGGGCGGGCGGCCCGTAGCCGCGCTGCCCGTACTGCTCCCCCGCCTTGAACGGCGCGGGGCCGGGCGGCGGGACGGGCGGCGGCGCCGCGGGCGGCAGCTGGCCGACGAAGTCCTTCGGCTGCGCCGGGACGGGCGCGGGCGTCGGGACGGGTGCGGGCGCCGGGACCGGCATCCCGGGCGACGCCGACGACGTCCCGGACGACGGCGGGTCCTGCGGCGCCGGCATGGAGAACTGCCGGGAGTGGTCGGCGGCCGTCTCCTCCGGCCCCGGCTGCCCCGGCCCGCCCGGCGCACCGGCCGCACCCGCCGCGCCGGCGGCCCCGGCCGCCGGGTAGTGCCGGTCGACGCGCGTCTGGTCGGTGATGGTGGCTTCGAGATGGATGCGGCGCGTGAGCTGCACCAGGTTGACGGCCGTCGGCCGCTCGGCCGGGTGCCGCGCCATCGCCGACCGCAGCACGGGCAGCATCGCCTCGGGCACGCCGTCCAGATCGGGCGTGCTCTGCATGATCTTGTAGAAGATCGATTCGAAGGTGCCGGAGCCGAAGGGCGGGCGGCCGGTCGCGGCGTAGGCGACCGTCCCGCCCCAGGCGTGCACGTCCGACGGCGGGCCCGCGTCCTCACCCTCGATGATCTCCGGGGCGAGGTAGCCGGGGGTGCCGATGACCATGCCGGTCGCGGTCAGCCGGGTCGCGTCGGCGGCCTGCGCGATGCCGAAGTCGATCACGACGGGCTCGCCGTCCACGAGCATCACGTTGCCGGGCTTCATGTCGCGGTGCACGATCCCGGCGCCGTGGATCGCCGACAGCGCCGACGCCAGCCCCACGCCGAGCCGCTGCAGCGCCGGCCCGTAGATCGGGCCGGACTCCTCGACGATCTCCTCCAGCGTCCGGCCGGGCACGTACTGGGTCACGATGTAGGGCTGGTCGGCGGTCACGTCGGCGTCGAGGATCTCCGCGACGTGCGGGCTGTGGACCCTGCGCATCGAGTCGACCTCGCGGGCCAGCCGGCGACGCGCCGTGGCGTCTCCGGCGACCGCGGGCCGCAGCACCTTGATGGCCACGTTGCGCCCCTCGGGGTCGGCGCCGAGGTAGACGACGCCCATCCCCCCTTCCCCCAGGGTTCGCTGGACGCTGTAGTGGCCGATTCGGTCCCCGGACGTGACGGCTCCCCTCATCGTTTCCGAAACCCTACCCTTGCCCATCCTGCCGGGGAGATCCAGCCATCAGGCCGCCACCACCCCGTGGCCCTCGGCCGCCCCGGCCAGCGCCCCGGCGAACCAGCGCGCGGAGGGACGCTCCGCGGGGTCGCGGCGGAACGCCGCCCGCAGCAGCCCCGCCAGCGGCTCGGGCGCGCCGTCGATGTCGGCCTGGCCGCGCAGGATCCGGAAGCACACCCCCTGCAGCGACCCGCGCCCGAACGGCGGGCGGCCCGTCGCCGCGTAGGCCACGGTCGACGCCCACGAGAACACGTCCGACGCGGCGGTGGCGCGCTCCCCCTCGATCAGCTCGGGCGCCAGGTAGGCGGGCGTCCCCACGACCATGCCGCGCCTGGTGATCTGCTCCGCGCCGGACTCGTGCGCGATCCCGAAGTCGATCAGCGTCGGGCGGTCGCCCAGCACGATGACGTTGCCGGGCGACACGTCGCGGTGCAGCACGCCCGCGTCGTGGACGTCCCCGAGCGCCAGCGCCAGCCGCCGCGCGAACCGGACGAGCCGGTCGCCGCGCAGCGGCCCGTACGCCGGGACGAGGTCGTTCAGCGGGCACCCCGGCACGTACTGCATGACCACGTGCGGCCTCGGCGCCGAGACCGCCCCGTCCAGCAGGCGGGCGACGTGGGCGCTGCGCACCCGCGCCTGCGCCCGCATCTCCCGCGCCAGCCGGCTGATCGCCTCCGGCTCCCCCGCGAGCTCCGGAACGAGCTCCTTGACCGCGACCTCCCGGCCGGCGGCGTCCATGGCCAGGTGGACCACCGCCGTGCTCCCCCGGCCGATCTCGCCCAGCAACCGGTACCCGCCCAGTCTCCTGTGCGTCCCCATGCACCCTTTGACGCCAGGAAACGCCCTCCGGGTTCCCGGCGTCCGCGCGAGTCCGGTTCAGGTCACCCGGGTTCCCGCGGGTCCGCCTCGCGGGCCGGCTAGCCCTTGCGCGCCGCCTGGCGGGCCCGGCGCTCCTCGCGGCGGGTCTCGAACTTGGTGGCGGCGGCGTCGAGCTGCTCCAGGAACTCGGCGAGCTCCTCGCGGGCCTTCTCGCCGTCGCCCGTCAGGTCGGTGCGGTCGAAGACGCCCCACTTGCGCAGCACCGGGACGAGCACGTCGTCGTGGTGGAGCCGCAGGTCGTAGATGCCGGCGTTGGCGATGACGACCGACTTGCGCAGGAAGCCGTCGATGCTGTGGCCGGGCATCTGGAACGTCGTCACGACGTCGGTGATCGCCCGCATCGTCTCGTTCGGGGAGGCCTCCAGCGCGGCGCCCATCAGGTTCCGGTAGAAGATCATGTGGAGGTTCTCGTCGGCGGCGATGCGCGTCATCATCTGCTCGCAGACGGGGTCGCCGGACGCCTTGCCGGTGTTGCGGTGCGACACGCGGGTCGCGAGCTCCTGGAACGACACGTACGCCGTCCCGTGCAGGAACGAGTCGCCGTGGTCGGCCTCGTAGCCCGCCTCCATGTGGTGCATGCGGGCGCGCTCCAGCGCGATCGGGTCGACCGCGCGGCTCACGGTGAGGTAGTCGCGCAGGGCGATGCCGTGCCGGTTCTCCTCGGCCGTCCAGCGGTTCACCCACGTGCCCCAGGCGCCGTCGCGGCCGAAGACGGTGGCGATGGCGCGGTGGTAGCCGGGCAGGTTGTCCTCGGTGAGGAGGTTGACGATCAGGGAGTCGCGCGCCTCGGGAGTCACCTTCGACTGCTCGATGGACCACGGCTCGCCGCCCAGCGGCCCGTCGAAGTCGCGGCCCTCGCTCCACGGGACGTACTGGTGCGGGAACCATTCCTTGGCCATGGACAGGTGCCGGTTCAGCTCCTGCTCGACCACCGGCTCGAGGTCGAGCATGAGGCCGGTCTGGGACTTCTCTTCGGGGGTCACGGACATGCGGTTCCTTCGCTGGACGAGGTCGTCTTTGCGGGCGCCCAGCAGGCCGTTCACAACCTACTCAAGCGTAGGTTCGATGGTCGCGAGTCGGCGCGAGCCCCGTCAAGTCAGCACCGCGACAAGCAAGGCGCGGGAACTTTTGTAGGTCCGCGCGAAATCGGCATGACGCCTCGTCACCGCGTGTCGGCGGCCTGTTGCCACATCCGGTTCACGGCCGCCCTGAGCAGCGGCCGCGGAACGAGGCGGAGCGCCGGGAGCGCCGCCTTGTACTGCATGCCGGGAACGCACAGCGCGCGTCCGGTCGCCACGGCCTCCAGCCCCGCCCGCGCCACGTCGTCGCGCCGCAGCCAGAGCAGGTTGGCCGGGACGTCGTCGTCGGTGCGGGTGAAGCCGGGGCACAGCGCCGTCACGTGGACGCCCTTGCCCGAGACCTCCGAGTGCAGGCTCTCGGAGAACGACGCCACGTACGCCTTCGTCGCCCCGTAGGTCGCGCTGCCGGGCGAGGGCGCGAACCCCGCCATCGACGCGACGTTCAGCACCCCGCCCCGGCCGCGCGCGATCATGCCGGGCAGGGCGGCGTGGGTGAGCCGCACGAGCGCGGCCACGTTCAGCTCGATCTGCGCGAGGTGGTCGTCGAGCGGCAGTTCCGCGAACGCCCCGAAGGCGCCGTACCCGGCGTTGTTGACGAGCAGTTCGACCGGCTCGGCGCGCAGCCGCGCCTCGACCTCGGCGCGCCGCGCGGGATCGGTGAGGTCGGCGGCCACGACCTCCACGGCCACCCGGTACCGTTCGACGAGCTCGCGGGCCAGCCCGTCCAGCCGGTCGCTCCGGCGGGCCACGATCACCAGGTCGGTGCCGCGGCCGGCCAGGAGGCGGGCGAAGCTCTCGCCGATACCGCTGGACGCCCCCGTCACGAGCGCGGTCCGGTACGCATGTCGCATGGCGGCAGATGCTATCGGCGGTTCTTCGCGCACCCCCACAGCACGCCCAAAAAACACCGATAACGTTTCAGCCCGCGAGTTCGGAGGTGCGCTCCGGATCGCCCCCAGCGTACTCGGGGGGCGGCAGCATGGCGGCCGGATCCTCGCCCGCCACCCACAGCCCCACCATGAACGCGGTGGCGGCCTCCAGGAGCCCGGCCCGCTCCAGGCTCCCCCCGTCCATCGGCACGCAGCCGAGGTCGCGCACCAGGCCGCGCACCGCGGCGAGGGCCTCCTCGTCGTCCCCGCACAGCGGGACGCCGAGCGGACGCCCCCCGAACGCCGGGGGCGTCATCCGCCACACGCTCTCGTGGCAGGTGTTGAACGCCTTCACGACCCGCGCGCCGCTGAGGTCGGCGATCCGCCGCGCCGCGGACGGGCCGCCCGCCGTCTTGAGCCGCTCGAACGGCGGCTCCATCGGGTTGGTGCAGTCGATCAGCACGCGCCCCTCCAGCGGCCCCGCCTCGCGCAGGACGTCCGGGACGCCCTCGTGCCAGACGGCGAGGAGCACCGCGTCGCCGTGCTCCGCCGCCTCCCGCAGCGTGCCGCCGGCCGCGCCGTGCCCGATCCGTCCGGCCAGCGCGACCGCCTTCGCGGGGGTCCTTGCCCCGATCCGCACCCGATGTCCCTTGCGCGCCCACTGCGTGGCGAGCGCGTCCGCCATGGCGCCCGCGCCGAGCACTCCGATCCGCATGACGTCCTCCCGTTCGTTTACCGTCGGTCGGGACGTTAGGCGGTCCGTTCCGCACCATCCGGTGCGTATCGGAGGGGGCAGGATGGCGGGCGAACCCATGGACGAGTACGAGTACATCGCCGACTGCCAGACGAGGCTCGGCCTCGACGTGCTCTCGGGCACGTGGACGGGCGTCGTGCTGTGGTCGCTCCAGCACGGCCCGCTGCGTCCGGGTGAACTGCGCGAGCGGATCGGCGGCATCAGCCACAAGGTGCTGACCGAGACGCTGCGCCGCCTCGAACGCGACGGCCTGGTGGTCCGCCGCCGGTACGCCGAGGCGCCCCCGCGCGTCGAGTACGAGCTCACCCCGCCCGGGCGCGGGATGCTCGAACCCCTCGCCGCCCTCGGCCGCTGGACCGAACGCTACGCCGACGAGGTGCTGGGCACGCGTGACCGCGCGCCCGGCGACGGTGAACTCAGCGGCCGGTGAACGTGGCCTTGCCCGGGCCCTCCTCCATGAAGCTCTTCATCCCGGCCGCCTGGTCCTCGGTGGCGAAAAGGGCCGCGAACTGCGTCCGCTCGATCTCCAGCCCGGTGTCGAGGTCGGCCTCCAGCCCCCGGTCGATGGCCTGCTTGGCGGCGCGCAGCGCGATCGCGGGACCGCCGACGAACGTCGCCGCCCACTTCCGGGCGGCGGAGTAGACGGCGTCGTCGGGGACGACCCGGTCCACCAGGCCCATCGCGAGGGCCTCGTCCGCCGCGACGTGCCGTCCCGAGAAGATCAGGTCCTTGGCCTTCGACGGCCCGACCAGCCGGGCCAGCCGCTGCGTGCCGCCCGCGCCGGGGATGATGCCGAGCTGGATCTCCGGCTGGCCCACCTTCGCGCCCTCTCCCGCGACGCGGAAGTCGGCGGTCAGCGCCACCTCCAGCCCGCCGCCGAGCGCGTACCCGGTGATCGCGGCGATGACCGGCTTGGGGATCCCGGCGAGCGCCTTGGCGAAGTCCTGCAGCAGCCGCGAGTGCCCCGCCGACATCTCCGCGTACGACATCGGGGCCATCTCCTTGATGTCCGCGCCCGCGGCGAAGACCCGCTCGCCCCCGTACAGCACCACCGCGCCGACCGCCTCGTCCTGCGTGACCTGCCGGGCCGCGTCGATGAGCTCCCGCTGCATCTGGGCGTTCAGGGCGTTCATCTTCGGACGGTCCAGCCTGATCGTCGCGATCCCGTCCTCGACCTCGACCCGTACGAACTCGCCCACGGCGACCCTCCCAGTGCAACTCGGTGCGGACGCCCCGAGCCTAACCAGCGGCCGGTCACGGAGCGGGCCCCGGTGGTGTCCGAGGCTGCTGGTAGCTTCGGGGACCATGCTCGTCGCCCACGCCACCTGGCATGGCGGTGCGCTCTGCCTGTGGGCCGAACGCACCGGCCCGTACGAGCCCTCCCCGGACGTCCACCCCTTCGCGACCTGCGATTTCACCGGCACGTCCTATGAGCCGCTCCTGCGCGCCGCGTTCCGCGTCGAGCTGGCGATGTCGCTGCCCACCGCGGGCGACCATCCGCTGCCGTCGGCCGAGCTGGGCCCCGAGCCGGTGCGCGACGAGCCCGAGCTGCGCCCGTGGCGGGTCCCGGCCCTGGTCCTCGCCCCGTTCCCCGCGATGGCGCTGCTCCAGGCGGCCGAGCACAGCGCCGACGTCGTCGCGGGCACCGACCTGCGCTTCCTGTGCCTGCTCGCCGACGAGGCGGTGCACCTCGCCGGGCGCGGCCACGTCCTGCCCGCCCTGCTGCGCGAGGACGGCGACCTCGTCGCCCGCTGGCGCCCGGTGATCGACGACCCGGCGCGGTTCCGCGCGCTGGCCCGCGCCATGCCCGCCGCCTGCCGCGCGGCCGACGGCGGGCGGCCCGCCGCCGAGGTCCTGCGCGAGGCGCTGTCGGCCCTGGTCGACACGGCCGTGCGGGGCACCGTCCCGCATCCGCTGCTGGTATCGCGGCGCAAGGAGCCCGACCGGCTCCCGCTCGCCGAGCGCTGGGTGATGGCGCTGACCGGCCCGTCCCCCGAGGTCGCCCGCGAACCCCGCGACGACCCCGACGACCTCATCGCCGAGCTGGACGCGTGGGCCGCCGCCGCGCGCCGCCCGTCCGGCCCGCTGCGTGTCTGCTTCCGCCTCGCCGAACCGGGCGCCGAGGAGTTCGAGGAGGACGCCGAGCCCCGCGACGGCGGCTCCTGGCGGGTCGAGTTCGCCCTCCAGGGCACCGACGACCCGAGCCTCTACGTCCCCGCCGCGCTGGTCTGGGACGGCGAGGCCACGTCGATCCCGCAGGCCGAGGAGACCCTCCTCGCCGGCCTCGGCCGGGCCCTGCGCCTCTTCCCCGACCTGGCGCCCGCCCTGGACGGCCCCGCGCCGCGCGAGCTCCTCCTCGACACGGCGGGCGCGTTCCGCTTCCTCCGCCAGGCGGCCCCCATGCTCGCCGCCGCGGGCTTCGGCGTCCTGCTCCCCCAGTGGGCGGGCAAGGCGAAGCTCGGCATGAGGCTCACCACCCGCCCCGAGGACCCGGAGGCCTCCGCGGGGTCGGCGGCGCCCTCGGGCTTCGATCTGAAGTCGATGGTCGACTTCCGCTGGGACCTCGCCATCGGCGACGAGAGCATCGACGAGGCCGAGCTGGAGGAGCTGGCCCGGCTGAAGACCCCCCTCGTCCGCCTGCGCGGCCAGTGGGTGGAGCTCGACGAGCACCAGCTGGAGGCGGCCCTCGACTTCCTGCGCCACCCGCGCCGCGGCCGCATGACGGCCGCCGAGGCGATCAGGGCCATCGTGCACGCCGGCGACGACGCCCTCCCCCTGACCGGGGTGGACGCCGCGGGCCCCCTCGGCGACCTCCTCTCCGGTGAGGCCGACCGCCGCCTCGCCCCCATGCGCACCCCGGAGGACCTGGACGCCGAGCTGCGGCCCTACCAGGAGCGCGGGCTCGCCTGGCTGACGTTCATGAACGAACTCGGCCTGGGCGCCCTTCTCGCGGACGACATGGGCCTCGGGAAAACCATATCGGTGCTCTCACTCCTTGTTCACGAACGAAAAGATGGTGCGACGACCGCTCCGACGCTGGCCATTCTCCCGATGTCGCTGGTGGGGAACTGGCAGCGGGAGGCCGCGCGGTTCACGCCGAAGCTGCGGGTGCACGTGCACCACGGGACGGGGCGGCATCGGGGCGAGGAGCTCGCCGAGGCGGTGGCGGGGGCGGATCTGGTGCTCACCACCTACGGGACGGCGGCGCGCGACGCGGAGATGCTCGCGCCGATCGCGTGGGAGCGGGTCATCTGCGACGAGGCGCAGGCGCTCAAGAACAGCGGGACGCGGCAGGCCCGGGCGGTGCGGAGCATCCCGGCGCGGAGCCGGATCGCGCTCACCGGCACGCCCGTGGAGAACCACCTGACCGAGCTGTGGTCGATCATGGAGTTCGCGAACCCGGGGCTGCTCGGGCCGCGGAGCGCGTTCCGGCGGCGGTTCGCGATCCCGATCGAGCGGGAGGGCGACGAGCAGGCGGCGCTGGCGCTCAGGCGGGCGACGCAGCCGTTCATCCTGCGCCGCCTCAAGACCGACAAGTCGATCATCTCGGATCTGCCGGAGAAGCAGGAGATCAAGGTCTACTGCAACCTGACGACCGAGCAGGCGTCGCTCTACCAGGCGACCGTGGACGACATGCTCCAGCAGATCGCCGAGGCGGAGGAGGCCAAGCGGCGCGGGCTGGTGCTGGCGACGATGGCCAAGCTCAAGCAGGTCTGCAACCATCCGGCGCAGCTGCTCAAGGACGGCTCGCGCCTGCCCGGACGGTCGGGCAAGCTCGAACGGCTGGAGGAGATCTGCGCCGAGGTCCTGGAGCAGGGCGAGAAGGCGCTCGTCTTCACCCAGTACGCCGAGTTCGGGTCGATGCTCCAGCCCTACCTGGCGGCGCGGCTCGAACGCCCGGTGCTGTGGCTGCACGGCGGGACGTCCAAGCAGGGGCGCGACGACCTCGTCCAGCGGTTCCAGGAGGACGGCGAACCCGCCATCTTCCTGCTGTCCCTCAAGGCCGCCGGGACGGGCCTGACGCTGACGGCCGCCAACCACGTCGTGCACGTCGACCGGTGGTGGAACCCGGCCGTGGAGGACCAGGCCACCGACCGGGCGTTCCGCATCGGGCAGACCCGCGACGTCCAGGTCCGCAAGTTCATCTGCGTGGGGACGATGGAGGAGCGCGTCGACGAGATGATCGAACGCAAGAAGGCCCTGGCCGACTCGATCGTCGGCACGGGTGAGGACTGGCTGACCGAGCTGTCGGTCGCCGAGCTGCGCGACGTCCTGCGGCTGTCGCCGGAGGCGGTGAGCGACTGATGGACGAGGGCGTCAGGGCGCGCACGAGGCGCGGCTCGATCGGGGCGCGGTGGTGGTCGCGGCGCTTCATCGACCTGGTGGAGTCGTTCGCCGACGCCGGGCGCCTGGAGCGGGGCCGCGCCTACGCCCGCAAGGGCACCGTGTTCGACCTGCGGGTGGAGGCGTACGAGGTGACCGCGAAGGTGCGGGGCTCGGCGCCGGAGCCGTACGAGGTGGCGCTCGGCATCGAGGCGATCGACGAGGACGGCTGGCGCGCGGTGGAGGCGGAGCTGGCGTCCCGCGCGCTGTTCCGGGCCCGGCTGCTGGCCGGGGAGATGCCACCGGAGATCGAGTGGGTGTTCGCCGAGCTGGGGCTCGCGCTGTTCCCGGACTCGGCGTCCGACCTGCACCTGATGTGCGACTGCCCCGACTGGGGCGACCCGTGCAAGCACGCCGCCGCCGTCCTGTACCTGCTCGCCGAGGCGTTCGACGACGACCCGTTCCTCGTCCTCCAGTGGAACGGGCGGCGCCGGGACCAGCTGCTCGGCGCGCTGCGGCGCGCCACCGGGACGGAGCCCGACCCGCTGGAGATGCGGGACGAGCCGCTTACCGCCGAGGGTTTCTGGACACCGCCGTCCGGGCTGGCCCGGCTGCGCGAGCGCCCGCCGGCGCCGCCCGTCCCGCCGGGGTTCGTGCTCCACGTCGCCGCTCCCCCGCCGGTCCGCGTCCGGCGCCGCGCGCTGACCGACGTGCTGGCGCCCGTCTACGAGGCACTCGCCGGGCAGGACGAGGACTGACCCGAGGTCTCCGGCGCCTGCGGGCCACGGATGATCTTACGGAGTGCGAACGCCGGCGCGGCTCGACCGCCTGCCGGAGGGGCCGCTCCCTAGGCTTTCAGCACGTGGGCGCCCCGGGAGGGCCGGGCGCCGCCTTGTGGGGGGAGCGACGAGGGATGAGCGGAATCGTCGTGGAGGCGCGTGAACTGCGCGTCCGCTGCGGTGCCCGGACGGTCGGGGACTTCTCGTTCGGGGTGCCGGAGGGCCAGGTCTACGCGCTGCTCGGCCACGGGGGGTCGGGCAAGACGCTGCTGCTGGAGGCGCTGGCGGGCCTCCGCCGCCCCTGCGGCGGCACGGTGCGGATCCGGGGCGCCGACCCGTACGCGGAGCGGGAGGGGCTGCGGATCGGCGCGGTGTGGCGGGACGGCGGGCTCTTCCCCGGCCTCACCGTCTCCGAGGTCGTCACGGCTTGGCGCCGCTGGACGCTGGACCCGCTGGCGGCGGCCGAGGCGCTCGCGCTGACCGGCCTGGAGGCGTCCGCCGGGGTGCGGTTCGAGCGGCTGACGGCCGGGCGGCGGCGGCTCGACCTGTCGCTGGCGCTGCTGGGGCGCTCGGACGTGCTCTTCCTGGACGAACCTACGTCCGGCCTCGACAGTGGAACGGTCCACCTGATCTGGGCGACGCTGCGCCGGATCGCCGCGTCCGGCACGACAGTCCTGCTCACCACGCGCGACGCGGCCGAGGCCCGCCGCGGCGACGGCGTCGGCGTCGTCGACCGGGCGCGGCCCGTGGCGCCGGGCGGGGGCGGGACCGGCATGATCTCAATCAGCAGGCGCGCCCCGTCCGGCGGTCCCGGCGCCGCCCGGTTCTGGGCGCAGGCGGCCGCGGCTCGCGCGCCGGGTCCCGCGGCCGCTCGGGTTCCGGAGCCGCTGGGGTCCCGGGGCCGGGAAGCAGGCTAGGGCCTATCTCGAAGTGGCCTCGGCCACGCGCGCGAGCGCGTGACCGGCCTGGTGCGGCGAAGCCGAAGGCGGGACCGGGCAGATCGCGAAGCGATGTCGCGCTCGCCCAGGTCACGTAGCGAGCCGCCAGGCGAGCGAAGTGGGCCGGGCCTTCGGAACACAGGCTAAAGCGGCAGGCGGGCGCGGACGGTGAAGCCGCCGTCCGGGCCGGGCCCGGCGTCGAGGTCGCCGCCGAGCGCCTCGGCGCGCTCCCGCATCCCGCGGATGCCGCTGCCGTCGGACGACGGCGCGCCGGATCCGGGCGTCCCGTCGTCCGCCACGCTGACGACCACGCCGTCGGCGCCGTAGCCGACGCGGACGACAGCGGACGTCGCGCCGGAATGCCGCGTGACGTTGGTGAGCGCCTCCTGGACGATCCGGTACGCGGCGAGGTCGGCCTCGGCGGGCAGCGGGCGCGGCTCGCCCTCCACCTCGGTGCGGATCTCCAGGCCGGCCGCCGCGAGGCCCCGGGTCAGCTCGTCCAGCCGGGCGAGGCCGGGGGCGGGCGCGACCGGGGCGGCCTCGTCGACCTGCCGCAGGACGCCGAGCGTGGCGCGCATCTCCCGGAGCACGTCCTTGCTGGCCTGCTTGATCGCGGTGAGGGCGTCCTCGGCGCGCTGCGGCTCGCGGCGCAGGCCGTGCAGCGCGGCGGTGGCCTGCACGTTGATGAGCGAGATGTTGTGGCCGAGGACGTCGTGCAGCTCGCGGGCGATGCGCAGGCGCTCCTCGATGGCCCGGCGGCGGGCCTCGGCCTCGCGTCCGCGCTCGGCGACGCGGGCGCGCTCCTGCGCCTCGCGCAGGTAGGCGCGGCGGTTGCGGACGACGCCGCCGATGGCGACGACCGCGACGAACCAGCCGATGAGCAGGAAGCCGGCCGCGTCCGCGAGGTGGTTGACGTCGTCGCGGCGGTCGCCGGCCACCGTCCCGGCCACCGCGATCCCCACGAGGACGACGGCCGCGGTGATGTGGCCCTCGGCGGCCGCGGTGTAGAGGGCGACGACGAACGTGAGCACGGCCGGCCCGTCGGGTTCGGTGACCGGGTAGTAGACGGCGCAGGCGGCGAGCGTGACGGCGGCGACCGCGACGGGATGGCTCCGGCGGAAGTACAGCGCCCCGCAGGCGACCGCCAGCAGCGCCCAGCTGTAGAGGGGCATCCGCGAGGGCGGGCCCGTGTGGACCGACACGAGGGTCATCGCGGCCAGGACGGCGAAGGCCCCGCCGGCCAGTGCGGCGTCCGCGGTGCGGCCGGTCGGCGGCCAGGGGACCGGCCGCCCGCCCCGGTTCGCAAGTCGCACGTGTCCATCCTGCCAGCTTCGGCTCGCTTGCATGTCCGATACGAGATGTAGTACTTCTACTATCAACAGATGCAGACTTACGGTGATCCGTCCAAGGACCCGTACGGGGAGTGAGCATGAGCGAGCCGGTGAACCGCAAGGCCGATCCGGTGTCCGCCGAGAAGGAGACCGTCCACAACCGGATCACGGTGCTCAGGGCGGAGCGCGGCGTCTCGCGCCGCGACCTCGCCGCCGCGCTGGGGGTGCACTACCAGACGGTCGGCTACCTGGAGCGGGGCGAGTACAGCCCGAGCCTGCACCTCGCCCTGCGCATCGCCGAGTACTTCGAGGTGCCGGTCGAGGTCGTCTTCTCCCTCAAGCCGTTCCCGAGAATCGGAGGCACGTCATGACGAACCGCACCGCCGGGTGGAGGGAGCGGTCCCGCCGCAGGCGCTCGGACCGCCTCGCCGCCCTCGACGAGGAGCTGGAGCGGCGGCTGCCCGCCCGCTACGCGCGCCGCCGGCCCCGCCGGATGCTGGCGGGGGCGGGCGCGGCCATGCTGGGCCTGTTCTGGGTGGACGCCGCCGTGTCGTGGGCGCTGGCCCCGAGCGACACCGCGATGATCGTCAACTTCGTGATCCTCGGCGTCCTGGTGGTGGGCGGGATACCGCTGGCCGGCCAGCTGATCGCGGTGACCCGGGGCCTGACCTCCAGGCGGGAGCGCGAGCTGGACGAGCGGCAGCTCACTGCGCGGCTCCGCGCCTTCGCGACGTCGCACCAGGCCACCACGTTCGTGCTGGTCGCGGTGCTGGTGGCGACGATGATCGCCGACCGGGACGGCCGCGAGTCGCAGATCCCCGGCGCCGCGCTCTTCCTGATCCTGTTCGCGCTGCTGGCGACGCACACGCTGCTCCCCCTCGTCGTCGCGGCCTGGCAGACGCCCGATCCGCCGCCCGCCGACGACGAGGGGGAGGCCGGCTAGCGCAGGTCGCCGTTGGTCATGCCCTGCGGCGCGGGCGGCAGCGCGACGAGGCCCATCTCGGCCCGTCCGGACAGCAGCGGGTGGCTCGGCACCACCCGCACGCTGTAGCCGAACGCGCCGCTGCGCCCGAGCGGCACCTCTCCGGTGTAGCGGCGCCGCCCGTTCTCGGCCGGGCCGCCGTCCTCCAGCTCCAGGTAGGACGGGTCGACGAGCGCGTCGGCGTCGTCCACCCGGCCGTAGGCGACCTCGACGGCGACGTCCTCGGGGGCGAGCCCGTCGAGGTCGACCACGACCCGGACCGTCAGCCGCGCGCCGACCTGGGGGCTCTCCTCCCCGGTCGACTCGACGTGCTCGACGGCGACCCGCGGCCACGCCGAGCGGACCTGCCGCTTCCAGGCCGCCAGCTCACGGGCGCCCGCGAACTTGTCGGCGACCATGGAGCGCTCCGACACGGCGGCCGGGGTGTAGAGGTCGTCGACGTAGTCGCGCAGCATCCGGGACGCGAGCACCTTCGGGCCGACGGTGGCGATGGTGTGCTTGACCATCTCCAGCCAGCGGCGCGGCAACCCGGCCGAGTCGCGGTCGTAGAACGTGACGGAGACGTGGTCCTCGATCAGCTCGTAGAGGGCGGCGGCCTCCAGCTCGTCCCGCCGGTCGGGGCCGGCGAGGCCGTCGGCGGAGGGGATCGCCCAGCCGTTCTGGCCGTCGTACCACTCGTCCCACCAGCCGTCGCGGATCGACAGGTTCAGCCCGCCGTTCAGCGCGGCCTTCATCCCGGACGTGCCGCACGCCTCCAGCGGGCGCAGCGGGTTGTTCATCCACACGTCGCAGCCCTGCACCATGAGCTGCCCGAGGGCCATGTCGTAGTCGGGCAGGAACACGATCCGGTGCCGGACGTCCTCGGACCCGGTGAACCGGACGATCTCCTGGATGAGCCGCTTGCCGCCCTCGTCGGCGGGGTGCGCCTTCCCGGCGATGACGATCTGCACGGGCCGGTCGGGGTCGAGCAGGATCGCGCGGAGCCGGTCCGGGTCGCTCATCATCAGCGTGAGCCGCTTGTAGGACGGGACGCGCCGCGCGAACCCGATCGTCAGGACGTCGGGGTCGAGGGCGTCGTCGATCCACGAGGTCTCGGCCTCGCTGGCGCCGCGCTGGCGCCACGACTCGCGCAGGCGGCGGCGCGCGTCCGTCACGAGGCGGCGGCGCAGCAGGTTGCGCATCCGCCAGACCTCCGGCTCGGGGACGTCGCGCACGGCCTCCCAGCCGCGCCCGGACTCCATCACCGACGGCAGCTCGCGGGCGGTGAACTCCAGCACCTCGCGCGCGACCCACGTCCCGGCGTGCACGCCGTTGGTGATCGACCCGATGGGGACCTCCGCGGTGTCGAACCCGCCCCACAGCCCGCCGAACATCTCCCGGCTGACCTCGCCGTGCAGCCGGCTGACGCCGTTCACGCGCTGCGCCAGCCGCATGCCCATCACGGCCATGTTGAACACGGTGCGGTCGCCGCCGGGGTAGTCCTCGGCGCCGAGCGCGAGGATCCGGTCGACGGGGACCTGCTCCTCCTCGTTCGCGCCGCCGAAGTAGCGGGCGATCAGTTCGCGGGGGAACCGGTCGATACCGGCCGGGACGGGCGTGTGGGTGGTGAACACCGTGCCCGCCCGGACCGCCTCCAGGGCCTCGTCGAAGGTCAGGGCCTCCTCCTTTGCCAGCTCGCGGATGCGCTCCAGGCCGAGGAACCCGGCGTGGCCCTCGTTGGTGTGGAACACCTCCGGCGCCGGATGCCCGGTGATGCGGCAGTACGCGCGGATGGCCCGCACGCCGCCGATGCCGAGCAGCATCTCCTGGAGGAGGCGGTGGTCGCCGCCGCCCCCGTACAGCCGGTCGGTGACGTCCCGGGCGGCCTGGTCGTTCTCCTCGACGTCGGAGTCGAGGAGCAGCTGCGGGACGCGGCCGACCCGCGCGATCCACACCTGCGCGTGCAGGCCGCCGCCCTTGGGCAGGCCGATGACGACGCGCACCGGCGTCCCGTCCCGCTCGCGCAGGAGGGTCAGGGGCAGCCCGTTGGGGTCGATCGGGGGATAGCGCTCCAGCTGCCAGCCGTCCGGCGACAGCGACTGGGAGAAGTAGCCGTGCCGGTAGAGGAGCCCGACCCCGAGGATGGGCACGCCGAGGTCGCTGGCGGTCTTCAGGTGGTCGCCGGCGAGGATGCCGAGGCCCCCGGAGTACTGCGGCAGCGCGGCGGTGATCCCGTACTCGGGTGAGAAGTAGGCGATGCTCACCGGCGAGTCCCCTGGGCGCGACTGGTACCAGCGCGGCGCCGTCAGGTACTCGCGCAGGTCCTCGGCGGTGTCCTGGAGGCGTCGCAGGAACCGCCGGTCCTCCGCCAGGCGCGCGAGCCGCTCGGGGGCGACCTCGCCGAGCAGCCTGACCGGATCGTGGTGGACGGCCTTCCAGAGCGCCGGGTCCACGTCGCGGAAGAGGTCGAGCGTCTCGTGGTGCCACGACCAGCGCAGGTTGAGGACCAGCTCCTCGAGCTGCCTGAGGGGCTCGGGAAGGACGGTGCGTACCGTGAAACGTCGGATTGCCTTCACGCAACGTCACGCTATGCGCTTCGGGGGCATGGGCGCGACGGCGGGGACCACACCGTCACCTCGCGGACCGATCGGCCCGCCGGGGGCACGAGTCCCCGGAATCCCCGTCCCCACGGGGGCTCCCGCCCGGTCCCGGGCGCTCGTCACCTGGGCGGGCTCCCGCGTCCGGGCCGACCGTTTGCCCAATCTCGACCCTCCCAAGACCGGCGCGGCACGGCCGGGGTCGGCCAGGAGCCGTGTCGCAGGTCGGCCAGGGGACGAGCCGCACGCCACGGCGACCATCGGGCGAACGGGGAAAAACTTCCGCGACTACTCGGCAGTAGGCGGCGCGTTCCGGGCATGGACGTTTTGGATCTCTCGAGAGGGTAGGGGTGGCACATGCACGTCGAGTCCGGAACGTCCAGCATGCCCGGGATTCCGAGGCTGGGACGCATCCCGATCGTCAACGTCGAGCCGGTGGTGGACTGCGGCCGGTGGCCGGCGAAGGCGGTGGTGGGCGAGACCGTCGAGGTGTCGGCGACGGTGTTCCGGGAGGGGCACGAGCGGCTGGGCGCGGCGGTGGTGCTGCGGACGCCGGACGGCGAGGAACTGCCGCCGCAGCGGATGAGCGAGGTCGGGGTCGGGCTCGACCGGTGGTCGGCGCAGGTGACGCCGACGGAGATGGGGTCGTGGTCGTTCCGGGTGGAGGCCTGGGGCGATCCGATCGCGCACTGGCGCCACGACGCCGAGATCAAGGTTCCGCGCGGCCAGGACGTCGAGCTCATGCTCGCGGAAGGGGCGCGGCTGTTCGCCCGCGCGGCGGAGGCCGTCCCGAGCAAGGACCGCCCGACCGTGGGGCGGCTGGCCAAGCGCCTCGGGGACGAGACCGTTCCGGTCGCCGACCGGATGGAGGCCGTTGCCGATCCCGATGTCGAGGACGTCCTGGAACGCCATCCGTTGCGGGATCTGTTGACGGTCAGTGACTGGTATCCGCTGGTAGTGCACCGGCAACGAGCCCTGTACGGGGCCTGGTACGAGTTCTTCCCCCG
>NZ_JBEUPA010000147.1:0-8217 GCF_040492065.1 Actinomadura sp. NPDC000929
GGCGCCGAGGAGCGGGCCGCGCAGGAGCGGCTCGCCGCCGCGTGGACGGCCGCCGTCCGGCGGCACGACCGGGGCGCGGCCGTCGCGAGCTTCGCCCACGAGGTCGTGGCGATCGTCGGCGCCGAGGGCGACGACCCCGCCGAGTGGACGGCCGGCCCGGTCCAGGCGATGGTCAAGGAGGCCTCGTCGATCTTCGCCGAGCACCTGCCGGTGCGGCGGACGTTCTCCACCGGCATCAGCCGGACGGTGGCGTCGCCGGCCGCGCTGCCCGAGGCCTACGAGCAGGCGGTGAAGGCGGTGCGGGTCGGGCGCCAGCTCAACGGCGCGGGCGCGCGGGCGCACTTCGACCAGCTCGGCGTCTACCGGCTGCTGAGCCTCGTCTCCGACCCCGAGGAGCTGCACGCGTTCGTCCGCGAGACGCTGGGCGACCTCGCCGCCGACGACGAGCCGGAGCTGGTGGACCTGCGCCGCACCCTCCAGGTGCTGCTGGAGACGAACCTCAACGTCGCCGAGACGGCGCGCCGGCTGCACTTCCACTACAACACGCTGCGGTACCGCATCGGGAAGCTGGAAAGGATGCTCGGAGCCTTCACCGAGGACGCCCATCTGCGACTCAACCTCACCCTCGCCCTTCACGTCCTGCGCATGCGAGGTATCTGAGGGTAGCGGCGGCGTTCCGGCGACCCCGGGACGCCGCACCGGAGCGCCCGGAGGTCCGTGCCCGGATCGGCCCGCCGGCGCACCGGCCGGTCCTCCCAATCCTGGGCGCGGGGTTTGGCAGAAGTCGCCGATGCCCGCCCAACAGGGTAGATCTACCTTGCCCGCATGACAGGCCCGCGGGAACGCGGCCGGCTGAGCAGGAGGACCCCCGATGATGATCGGCTGGAAGCTGCACGGGGACGGGCGGACCCCGCCCCCCGGGGAGGTCGTCCGCCCGGACGAGCGGCTGTCGTGGCCGCGGACCGCGGGCATCGGCGCCCAGCACGTGGTCGCGATGTTCGGGGCCACGTTCGTGTTCCCGCTCGTGATGGGCCTGGACCCCAACCTCGCGATCATGATGTCCGGGATCGCGACGATCCTGTTCCTGCTGATCGTGGGCGGCCGGGTGCCGAGCTACCTCGGCACGAGCGCCTCGTTCGTCGGCGCGGTCGCGGCGATCCGCGCGGCGGGCGGCGACAGCGCCACCGTCACCGGGGCGATCCTCGTCGCGGGCCTGGTGCTCGCGGTGGTCGGCGTGCTCATCCACGTCGTGGGCGGCGAGGTCATCCACCGGGTGTTCCCGCCGGTGGTCACGGGCGCCGTGGTGATGCTGATCGGGTTCAACCTGGCCCCGGTCGTCGCCACCGTGTACTGGCCCCAGGACCAGTGGGCGGCGTTGGCGACGCTGACGTTCGCGGTGCTCTGCGCGGTGCTGCTGCGGGGGTTCTGGGCGCGGATCACGATCCTGCTGGCGCTGGTGTTCGGCTTCGTCCTGTCGTGGCTCCTCGACGCCACCGCGGGCAAGATCACCTCCGTGCTGCCGGGGCAGAACCTGCTGGACGGGTCGGGCAAGCCGTGCGCGGCCGAGGGCCCCTACTGCGTCGCCACCGCGTTCCCGCACGAGCGGGTGAGCTTCACGGGCGTCAGGGCCGCCGACTGGTTCGGCTTCCCCGACCTGCACGCCCCCGACTTCAAGACCTCGGCGATCCTGCTCGCGCTCCCCGCCGTCATCGCCCTGATCGCGGAGAACACCGGGCACGTCAAGGCCGTCGCCGCGATGACCGGCGACGACCTCGACCCGGTCCTCGGCCGGGCCATCGCCGCGGACGGCGTCGGCACCGCCCTCGCCACCGCCGTCGGCGGCTCGCCCACCACCACCTACGCCGAGAACATCGGCGTCATGGCCGCGACCCGGATCTACTCGACGGCCGCCTATCTCGTCGCCGCCGTCGTGGCGATCCTGTTCGGGCTGTGCCCGAAGTTCGGGGCCCTCGTCGCCGCGACGCCGGGCGGCGTCCTCGGCGGCATCACCGTCGTGCTCTACGGGATGATCGGGCTGCTCGGCGCGAAGATCTGGATCGAGAACCGGGTCGACTTCGGCGACCCGGTCAACCTCGTCCCGGTGGCGGCCGCGATCATCCTGGCGATCGGGAACGTGACACTCCGGGTCACCGACGACTTCCCGCTCCAGGGCATCGCGCTCGGTACCATCGCCGTCCTGGTCGGCTACCACGTCCTGAACGTGCTGCGCCGGCCGGAGGACACCGGCGGCGGCGTCATCGCCCCGGCGGAGCAGGAGATCGGCGGCCCCGTCCGGCACTCCCGGCGCGAGCCGCCCGAACCGGGTGAACCGAAGGGCGATGCGAGCTGACGGGGATGCGAGCTGACCGAGATGCGATCTGACGGGACCGCGCGGTGAAGCCGCCTCCGTTCGGGTACCACGCGCCGGGCACGCTCGGCGAGGCCCTGGACGCGCTGGCCGCCGCGCCCGGCGGGAAGGTGCTCGCGGGCGGGCAGAGCCTCATCCCGCTGCTGAACATGCGGCTGGCCGCGCCGTCCGACCTCGTCGACGTCAACCGCGTCGCGGAACTGGACACGCTGCACGTCGGCGACCAGGGCGTGCGGGTCGGCGCGCTCGCCCGGCACGCGCGGGTGGAGCGCTCGGCGGAGGCGGCGGCCGTGCAGCCGCTGCTCGGCCGGGCGCTCCGGCACGTCGCGCACCCGGTGATCCGCAACCGGGGGACGGTCGTCGGCAGCCTCGCGCACGCCGACCCCGCCGCCGAGATGCCCGCGGTGCTGGCCGTCCTCGGCGGGACGGTCGAGGCGGCGTCGGTGCGGGGGCGCCGCACCATCCCGGCCGCCGCGTTCTTCCGCGGGCCGCTGGAGTCGGCGCTGGAGCCCGGCGAGCTGGCCGTCTCGGCGTTCTTCCCGGCCGCGCCGCCCCGCACCGGCACCGCGTTCGCCGAGACGGCGCGGCGGCACGGCGACTACGCGCTGAGCGGCGTCGCCGCCGTCGTCGGCCTCGACGAGGACCTGCGGGTCGCCTCCGCCCGGGCCGGGTTCCTCGGCATCGCGCCGACGCCGCTCGTCCTCGACCTGACCGGAGCCGCGGGTCCCCGCGGGGACTGGGCGGCGGCCGCCGCGCACGTCCGCGAGCGGATCGATCCCGAACCCGATATCCACGCGGGCGCCGCGTACCGGCGCCACCTGACCGGCGTGCTCGCCGAGCGCGCCCTGGCCGCGGCCGCGGCCGAGGCGCTGCGGAGGGCGGAGGACTGATGGCCGAGGGCTTCGAGGTCGCGCTGACCGTCAACGGGACGCACCGCACGGCCCGCGTCCCGGCGCGGCGGCTGCTGTCGGACCTGCTCCGGCACGACCTCGGGCTCACCGGCACGCACGTCGGCTGCGAGCACGGCGTCTGCGGCTGCTGCACCGTCCTGCTGGACGGGGAGCCGGTGCGCTCGTGCCTGATGTTCGCCGTCACCGCCGCGGGCCACGAGGTCACCACCGTCGAGGGGCTCGCCGCGCCGGACGGAACGCCGTCGCCGGTGCAGCGCGCGTTCCGCGAGTGCCATGGGCTGCAGTGCGGGTTCTGCACGCCGGGCTTCCTCTGCACCGTCACGGCGCTGCTCCGGGAGACGCCGCGCCCGACGGACGACCAGGTCCTGGAGGGCATCTCGGGGAACCTGTGCCGCTGCACCGGCTACCAGAACATCGTCAAGTCGGTGCACCGCGCGGCCGACCTGCTCAGCGGGTCCGCGGAGGGCGAGGCGTCGTCCTCTCGCAATGAGACGGCCGAGGAGTCGTGAATGGGCACCAGGGTCTTCGGTGAACCGGTCGAGCGGCGCGAGGACGCGAGGCTCCTCACCGGGCGCGGCCGCTATCTCGACGACCTCGGGCGGAACGCGCTCGCGGCGGCGTTCGTGCGCTCCCCGCACGCGCACGCCCGCATCGCCGACATCGACGTGTCGGGGGCGCTCGACGTCGACGGGCTGGTCGCCGTCTACACGTGGGAGGACCTGCCCGGCAAGGTCGGGGACCCGTTGCCGCTGCTCATCCCGCACCCCGCCCTGACCCACGGCCGCACCGGGTACCCGCTGGCCCGCGACGTCGTCCGGCACGTCGGCGAGCCCGTGGCGATGGTCGTGGCCCGCGACCGCTACCTGGCCGAGGACGCCGTCGAGCGCATCCGCGTCGAGTACGAGCCCCTGCCGCCCGTCGTCGGCATCGAGAACGCGGAGCGCGCCGAGCGCCTGGTCCACGACGACGTGCCCGGCAACGTGGGCGCCGTCCTGGTCCAGGAGAACGGCGACGCCGCCGCCGCGATCGGCGCGGCGCCGCACGTGCTGGAGTTCCGGCTCTCCATCGAGCGCAGCGCGTCCATGCCCCTGGAGGGCCGCGGCGTCTACGCCCGGTGGGACGCCGACGACGGCTCGCTGCGCGTGTACTCCTCCACGCAGGCGTCCACCAGCGTGCGGGCGGCGATCGCGGCGCGGCTCGGGCTGCCGAACGGCAAGGTCGAGGTGATCGCGCCGGACGTCGGCGGCGGCTTCGGCGTGAAGATCGTCCACCCGTGGCCCGAGGAGGTCCTCGTGCCGTGGGCGGCGCGGCTGCTGGACCGCGAGATCAAGTGGACGGAGGACCGCCGCGAGCACTTCGTCTCCGCCGCGCACGAGCGCGGGCAGCTCCAGGACGTGCGGGTCGGCTTCGACGGCGAGGGCCGCGTCCTCGGCCTGGACGTGCGGATCCTGCACGACCACGGCGCCTACACCCCATACGGGATCATCATCCCGATCGTCACCTCCACCCAGCTCCTCGGCCCCTACAAGATCGGCGCGTACCGGGCGGAGGTCGTCAGCCTCTACACCAACACCCTCATCGTCACCCCGTACCGGGGCGCGGGCCGCCCGCAGGGGGTGTTCTGCATGGAGCGGACGATGGACCGCATCGCCCGCCACCTCGGCCTCGACCGCGCCGACGTGCGCGCGGCCAACGTCATCCAGCCGGACGAGTTCCCCTACGACCAGGGCCTGACGTTCCAGGACGGCCGCCCGCTGATCTACGACTCGGGCGACTACCCCGAGCTGCTCCGCAAGGTCCGCGAACTGATCGGCTGGGACGGCTTCGAGGCCGAGCGCGCCGCCGCCGCGTCCCGCGGCCGCCGCCTCGGCATCGGCCTCGGCGTCTACGTGGAGGGCACCGGCGTCGGCCCCTACGAGGGCGGGCACGTCGAGATCGACACCGCGGGGCGGGTGCACGTGTCGACCGGGCTCACCTCGCAGGGCCAGGGCCACGAGACCGTGTTCGCGCAGATCGCCGCCGCCGAGCTGGGCGTCCCCATCGAGGACGTCCACGTCACGACGGGCGACACGCGGCGGTTCGGGTACGCGGTCGGGACGTTCGCGTCCCGCGCGGCGGTGATGAGCGGCAACGCGATCGCGCTGGCGTGCCGGAAGGTCCGCGGCAAGGCGCTGCGCATCGCGGGGGAGGCCCTGGAGGCCGACCCGGACGACCTGGAGATCACCGACGGGGTCGTGCACGTGCGCGGCGACCGGTCCGCGGCCGTCCCGCTGCGGACGGTGGCGGTGCTGTCCAACCCGCTGCGGTACGCGTTCGACGAGGAGGCCGCGGCGGCGACGCAGTTCGCGGTGGGGCGCCCGGTCACCGAGCCGCCCGTCGCGGCCGGGGACGAGCCCGGCCTGGAGGGCCGCGACTACTACTCGCCGGTGCGCTCGACGTTCGCCTCGGGCGCGCACGCCGCGATCGTGGAGGTCGACCCGGACACGGCCGAGGTCGCGATCCTGCGGTACGCGGTCGTGCACGACTGCGGGCGGCTCGTCAACCCGATGGTGGTCGAGGGCCAGATCCACGGCGGCGTCGCGCAGGGCGTCGGCGGCGCGCTGTACGAGCGGATGGTGTACGACGAGTCGGGGCAGCTGCTCAACGCCTCGTTCATGGACTTCCTGATGCCGTACGCGACGGAGATCCCGCGCATCGAGACCGACCATCTGGAGACGCCGTCGCCGCTGAACCCGCTCGGCATCAAGGGCGCGGGGGAGGCGGGCGTCATCCCCGTGTCGGCGGTGATCGCGTCGGCGGTCGAGGACGCGGAGGGGATCCGGGTGGACGCGATGCCGCTGTCGCCCGACGACCTGTACACGCTCCGGCTGCGCGCCGCGGATGACCCGTCCTTGCGCGTCCGCGAGGGCGCCGGCGCCGTCTGAGGCGGCGCGCGGTCGGGGCGTCTCCCGGGCGCCGGGCGGGGGCGAGGCTGGCGGGGCCGGCTCGGGAAAGCAGGGGACCTCGGCCCCGCCAGCGTGTTGACCTTAGGCACAGTCCGCCCGGCCCTCCGGCTCAACCGGGTTTCCTCCGGGAAGGTCCCTTTCAGGCGTGGGACGGCTGGTCGGGGGCATTTCCGCCGAGCGAGCGCGGCAGGTAGTTCTGCACGGCGGCGGGCCGGAAGCCGGCCTGCCTGATCCAGCCGAGGATCATCTGGAACTCCTGGGCGAGCCCCTTGCGGTAGTGCATGAGGACGATGTCGCCGGGCTTGAACCCCTTGCCGCCGTCGCCGCGCGCGAAGCCGTTGTAGCCGACTCCGGGCCCGGAGGTGCCGTTGTAGAACTCCGCCGACCAGAGCAGCACCGACTTGATGCCGCATTCCTTGGCCACCTGGAGGGTGGTCTGGTTGTAGCTCCCGAACGGCGGACGGAAGATCTGCGGCCGGCGCCCGTACTGCTTCGTGATGGCCTCGGAGGAGTCGCAGATCTGCTTCTTCTGCGCCTCGGCGCTCAGCGTCGCCATGTTGGGGTGCGTGACGGTGTGGTTCTCCATCTGCGAGCCCGCGTTGCGCAACGCCCAGAAGTACTGCCCCTGCCCCTTGATGTAGGTGGAGGTCAGGAACGTCAGGATGGGGACCTTCTCCTTGCGGACGAGGTTCACGAACTCCGAGTCGTAGGTGTAGCCGTCGTCGATGGTCAGGAAGACGACGCGGTCCTGCGTCTGGATGCTCCTGATGACGGGCGGCAGGCCGTTCGCGGCGGGCTGCGGCGCCGTCCAGGACCCGGGCCTGGGCGTCGCCCACTGCTGGTCGTCGAGCACGGAGGCGAGCTGCGTCCGCATGGACGGGCCGGACTCGCCGCCCAGCCGGGCGGCCACGACGGGCCAGCCGCCCGCCGCCACGCCGAACACTCCGGCGGCGACCATGGCGATCACGGGCGTCTTCCCTGGCATCGGCCGCGTACTCCGTTCGGTCGGGGGGTCTGCAGCTCTCAGGGGCGTGCAGTGGGTCCGCATCGGTTGACGCGCGAGCGGCGAGCGGGGTTCGCACCCGCGCGGAACCTGGCGGACATATCTGACCATTCCCAGCGGCCCCGGGGGTGCATCTGCCCAATCCTCGGCGTGTACTCGGCAGAAGTTGCCGTTCGGGGAGGCCGCGGGGTTCTCTAAAGTCGGGTCATGCAGCTCACCGGCAGTGCCAGCGTCGCCGCGCCGCTCGACCGCGTCTGGGACGCGCTCCAGGATCCGGCCGTGCTGGCGAGGACGATCCCCGGGTGCCGCTCCCTGGAGGAGACGGGGGACGGCACCTACCGCATGACGGTCACCGCGGGCGTCGCGTCGATCCAGGGCACCTACGTGGGGCAGGTCGAGCTGGCCGACCCCGACCCGCCGCGCTCGTTCGTCCTGCGCGCCCGCGGCCAGGGCGCACCCGGCACGGTGGACGCCACGGTCCGCGTCCGGCTGTCGGACGGCGACGGCGCGACCCGCATCGACTACGACGCGGACGCGGTCGTCGGCGGGATGGTCGGCGGCGTCGGGCAGCGGATGCTCGGCAGCGTCGCCAAGCGCACCGCGGGCGAGTTCTTCTCCGCCGTCGAACGCGACCTCACGGCCCTGGCCCCGAGCCCGAGCCCAGGCCCGGCCCCGGCCGCGGAGCCGGTTCCCGCGGCTCGGCCGGCCCCGTCCGCCGCCGGGACCGTGTATCCGGGACGCGCCGCGGCCGCGCCTCCCTCCCCGGAGTGGCTCCCTATGGCCGTCGCGTTCGGAGCCGGCGGAGCGGTCGCCCTCGCGGGCGTCGCGGTCGGCTACCTCATCGGCCGCCGCTCCCGCTGACCCGCCCTCCGGAAACGGCGACGGCGGGGGGCCCGGGGGGGGGTGGCCCCGGGGCCCCCCCCCCCGGAGCCCCGGGCCCGCCCCCCCCCGGTGGCCGACGCAAAATTTGGGGAAGCCGGGGGTTTTTGG